>NZ_QSTX01000030.1:0-1830 GCF_003438785.1 Collinsella sp. OM06-18AC | reverse complement strand
ATGGTCGTGGGCATCATCGGCGCGTTCTTCGGCGTGCTGGCGTAAGGACCCGGCCTATTATTTGCCCCCAAGGGAAACGGCGACCCATTGCGGTCGCCGTTTTTTATTACCGAAAGCTAGTTGGAGGTGCTTCGTGATTCGATCTGACAATCCACCCGATAATGGCGTGAGCGGGGCGATGTATCTATTTGGCACGGCGCTCTTGTGGAGTTTTATCGGCATCCTCGTTCGCGCCAATTCGCAGTCAGCTCTTTTGATCGGTGCCGTCACGGCAATATTTATGGCGCTCTTTATCCTGCTCGTCGGCAGACCCGTCCTTCGCGTCAGCCGTCTTATTGTCCTTGTGGCCGTCTGCAACTTCGTGACGGGCACCACGTTTAACTTTGCCAACCAGCTCACGACGGTCGGCAACGCGATCGTTCTGCAGTACACCTCGATGATTTTCGTTATCGTGTATCAATCGCTCGCAACTCGCACGTTGCCCTCGCCTGCGAAGATTGCCTCCGTGGTGGTTGCTTTTACGGGTATGGGACTTTTCTTTTTAGGTGATTTGAGCGCCGAGGGCATGCTCGGAAATCTGCTTGCCGTCATTTCGGGCGCCACCTTTGGGCTGTGTTTCTTTTTAAACTCTCGCCCCGATGCGTCGCCCATGGTGTCCTCGCTCATCTCCTGCGGCATCTCGATACTTCCGATCGTCTATTTTGCCGGCGACCTAGGCTCCGTGAAACCCTTTGAGTGGGGGCTTATGCTGGTGCATGGCCTTTTTTGCAGCGGCCTTGCGAGTGTGCTGTATGCCAAGGGGATTGCGCGCACCAACGCGTTTGCGGCCAACTTGGTTTGCATGAGTGAGGTCGTGCTCGCTCCCTGCTGGTCGGCGCTCCTCTTTGGCGAGGTCTTTCGCTGGAACGAGTTTTTGGGCGCAGCGATGATCGTTTTGGTGATTGTGGCCAACTTGGCATCCGATGCTTTTGGCGACGGCTTTCTGGTGGCGCTTGTCCGCCATCGAAACAAAGAGCGTGCCTAATGGGATGCGCCTGCCGTTTACGGTAAAAAACACCCCGCTGAGCGACTGGTATTAAATAAGGCGAACCTGCATACCTATAATTGGTATCAAATCATTTGTGCCTGGTATGGGTGTTAGCAGCACACCAGGTACGCTTCGAGCCGTGGAATCGAACTCCCGGAATTGATATCAACAACGCGCGCGACGGGAGTGACGACGGTTCGAGATTCCTTATTGGGAGGAATTATGCTTGTCCAAGCAATCCTCGTCGGCTTAGTCGGAGCGTTTGGATGCCTCGACTACCAGCTCGGCACCCTCTACGCGTTCCGCCCCATCGTCCTGTGCCCGCTCGTGGGCCTGGTGCTGGGGGACCTGCAGACTGGCCTTGCCGTTGGCGCCAGCCTGGAGTTGCTGTTCATGGGCTCGATTTCCATCGGCGCCTACGTGCCGCCTAACGAAACCGTCGGCGGCGTGCTCGCCTGCGCGTTTGCCATTCAGCTCGGTCAGGGTACCGAGACGGCCATCGCGCTCGCCATGCCCATCGCCGTCCTTGCGCTGACGATCGGCAACATTACCAATGCCTTGTTCCCTGTGTTTGTCGATATGGCAGACAAGTTCGCCCTCAAGGGAAACCTCAAAGGCATCTACGCCGTTCATTGGGGAATTGGAATCTGGGGCTGCGTCGAGTACTTCCTGCTGTGCGGCGGCGCCTTCTATTTGGGTTCCGACGCCATCCAGGGCCTGCTCGACTTCATCCCGCCCTTCATCATCGACGGTTGCGGCGTTGCCGCCAACATCCTGCCGGCCATGGGCTTCGCCATGCTCGG
>NZ_QSTX01000003.1:0-217427 GCF_003438785.1 Collinsella sp. OM06-18AC | reverse complement strand
GCGGCCTAGTCGCTATTTAGGGCGTCCAAGATTTGGGACGCAGTTCACTTTCGCGGCTATCGACCGGGCTTTTTGATACCAACGCAAAGAAAGGCCGGCGCACTGCGTTTAACAGCGCGCCGGCCTTATCGGTTTAGCTATCGAAGCGTTCCTGCTATGAACCGAAGTTCGTTTGCAGAATCTACGCTCGAAACGCTACATCTGCTTGCGACGACGATCGCCCAGCGTCACGCCCGCAGCCACGAGCGTAATACCGCCGATAACGAAGACCTCGCCCGCAAGCGCAGAGTCATCACCGGTCTGGGCGAGCGCGGCAGGCGCGGCCTGTTTCTTGGCAACGGGGGCCTTTGCAGCAGCCTGCGCAACCTGAGGCTTGGCCTGCGGCTCAGCCTTGGGATGATACTTGTCGTACTCGGCCTGCGCGGCAGCCAGGGCATCCTTGGCATCGCCGAGCTCGGCAAGCGCGGCGGCATAGGCGTCGTTGGCATCGGACAGCTTGGCATCGGCATCGCTCAGAGCGGCCTTGAGGCCAGCGGCGGCATCGACGGCGGCCTTATAGCGAGCGTAGGCAGCGTTAAGCTTGACCAGCTTATCGTTGCCCGTCGTGCCCGCGGCAAGAGAGGCCTTGTGGTCGACAGCCTCAAGATCGGCCTTGAGTGCCTCGTCGTTGGCAAGCTCAGCCTTGGCCTTGAAGATCTCGAGGTTCGCATCGACGACGGCTTCGTTGGCGGCATCGAGCTGCTTCTGGGCATCGGCGACACCGGCGACGGCAGCGTCATAGGCGGCCTTGGCGTCGTCGACCGCCTTCTGAGCGCCGGCGAAGCGCTCGAAGGCCTTGTTCGCGGTAGCCAGCTCGCCCTCGGCGGCCTTGGCCTTGGCCTGCGCGTCGGACAGGGCCTGCGTCTTGGCGGCAACTGCCTGCTTGGCGTCCGAAAGAGCGGTCGCGGCATGCGCGTCTGCGGCCTGAGCCTTGTCAACGCCAGCTTGGGCAGCACCGTCGGCCTTCTTGGCCTCGCCTAGCGTGCCCTGCTTGTTCGCAAGGTCCGTATTGGCGGCATCGCGCTTGGCGGTAAGGTCCTTGACCGAAGCAGTGGCGTTGTCATACGCCTCATTGGCCTGATCGGACTTTGCCTTGGCGGCATCGCGGGCGCTGCGAGCCTTCGCCTTGTGAGCAGCGGCATCGGCTGCCTTCGTCTTGCTGTCAGCAAGCGCGGCGTTTGCCTTATCGAGAGCTACCTGGGCAGTAGCGGCCTCGCCCTTGGCGGCATCGAGCTTGGCCTGGGGCGTCTTGACGTCAATACCCTTGAGTTTGGCTTCAGCGGCGGTGTAGGCGGACTTGGCGGTAGCGGTGTCGGACTTAGCTTTCTCGTACTCACCCTTGGCGGTGTTCATGTTCACATCTGCTGCAGTGAAAGCGTCCTGGGCAGCATCCTGCCCGTTTACAGCTGCGAAGTAAGCTTCCCTAGTAGTTCCAAAGTTCTTCTGCGCCTCGGCGAGCTTGCCCTGAAGCTCCTTGAGCTGCGCCTTCTGCGCCTGCGTGCCGCCAGCGTTATAGGCAGAGTCGATGTAGTCGTTCACGAGCTTCTTGAACTCGGAGACAGTGAAATCAGCCTGAGTGTCATCAGCGCTGTAATCGAATATGGTTACCTCGGAATCGGTGTTCTTGCCGCTACCGGTCGCGATGCCGATAGCCTTCGTGCCGGCATCGATGATGTTGAGATAGTGCCCACACTCATCGTAGATTTTGACGTCCTTGTTGTAGTGCTGGTAGATATAGTAGGAATCATATCGATGGCTTCCAAGTGCGTCACCATACTGTTCGACGTACTTATCGAATTTCGCTTTCTCCTGGGTGTAGAGACCGGTATAGGGCCAACCGAGTGTATCCTCGGTCTCGCCGCCGGTATATGCGCCGCCTCCGCCGGCAAGATTTTCACCGTTATCCCAGTAGCAGCCTGAGTGTCTCCAGATGTTCGATGAATATGATGCATTAAGGGCGGCTGCCACAGTCATGCGGAGGCTGACGCTGAGCGCCGACTGACCGTTCGCCTTGCGGAGGTTGTTCTGGGTGTCGAGATATGTCAGGGCGTTGCGCATCTGCTCCAGGGAAAGCGGGTTGGTGTCGCGAGACATGTCCTGATCGACGTACTGGTCATACCATTCGGCCTTGTCATCGGCACCGGTCAGCATCGATACGGCGTCCTGGGCGTTCTTCTTCTGCGTGGCTGTGAACTGGCTGCCGTCGCTAATATAGTTCATGAAGCCGAGTATACCTTGGCTGATGACTTCCTGGTCAACGGTCATGTTGGACTTGAGCTCAGCAATCTGCTGCTCAAGAGCCTCAACCTGGACATTAGCAGCGTCATAAGCCTTTTCCGCGGCGTTCGAAGCAGCGCAGGCTGCCTCCCACTCGCTGCGCTTCTGCTTGCGAACTTCGACAAGCTTATCGTACTCCGCCTTCTTGTCGGCCTCGGTCTGCTGGGCCTGCTCGTATGCCGTCTTCGCGGCGTCACGCTTGCTGGCCGCGTCCTTGTACTCCTTGTTTGCCGCATCGTATGCAGACTGGGCAGATGCCACAGCAGCGTTGGCGGCGTTGGCCTTCTCCTGCGCGGCAGCGACGGCAGCCTGGGCGGCCTGCAGATTTGTCTGTGCGGTGGCGTCGGCATCCGTCGCGGCATTGAGCTCCGCCTGCGCGGTCTTGAGCTCACCAGCAGCAGCTTTCTTGGCGGCCTCAAGCGCACTCAGGTCAACACCCGTACCCGAGACGGCAGCATCGAGCGCGGCCTGCGCCTGGTTGAACTTCTGCTGGGCGTTATCGCGCGCGGTGGTTGCGGCTGCGAGAGCAGCGGCAGTCTCCTGCTTCTTGGCCTGGGCAGTCGTCAAAGCCGCCTCGGTATTCTGCTTTTCCTGCTGGGCGCTGGCCTCGGCAGCCTTGGCCTGGTCCAGATTGGCCTGTGCAGTAGTAACGGCCTTATTGGCGTCATCGAGCTTTGCCTGCGCGTCCTCGACGGCCTTCTTGGCGGCCTCGTACTCGTCCATACCCATGGCCTCGAGCTTGGCCTGGGCATCATCGAGGGCCTTCTTGGCCTCATCCTGCTTTGCCTTGGCGTCCTTGAGCGCCTGGATCTTATCCTCGACACTCTTGTTGGCCTGTTCGAGCCGATCGTTCAGGTCGCCCAGCTTCTTCTGCTGCTGCTCGGTCTTTTCGACGGCGGCTTTGAGCTCGTCAATCTTCTCCTGGAGCGCGGCGACTTCTGCTGCGTTCTGCTCGATTTCGTTGTCGCTCACAGCCTGCGAGGCCTGATTCTTTTGCTGCTGTGCCTGCTTTTGAGACTGGCCCGCCGCGTCGGCCTTCTTCTGAGCCGCATCGTAGGCGGCCTGAGCGTCCTTGAGCTGCTTTGCCGACTCCTCTGCCAGCTGAGCAGCCGTCTTTACGACCGCTTGGTTACCGGCGGCAACGGTGTTCTCTACAGAACTACCCCCCCCCTGAACAGAATCGCCGTTATCTGCCGTCGGTGCGGCGATTGCCGCCAGCGGCGACATGAGCGGCTGAGCGATGAGGCCCGCCGTCAAAACGGTTGCGACGGCGCGGTTGGCAACGCCCTTGACGTTGACAGTCTTGGCCCGAGGCTCAAAGTGTTGTGGACTGTAGCTTGCCATGGCTTTCTCCCTTTGACACGGATTTATCCATACGCTTCAAACTGTAGGTGCCGATTTTTGAATTCTGTTGCGCAACATTGGTCACCAGCGGATTTTTGAAACTCGCACTCTCGTGCTTCACAATTTCGTCACATATGTAGGAGCTGGTGCATCATATTCTTGCGGGATCGAATTGAGCCTGTGGTTTGTATTTGCTCCCGCGTCATCCGCCCTATCGGATTCCGCATCAAGCAGGCACCCCGCCCGCCGCGGTGTAGAGTTAAGACAACGGGCGCGTTGCGCGGACCGCGCTGGAACGAGGTGGACATGGAACTCGACAAACAACAGATCAAGCGGCTGCGCGAGCGTCATCATCGTCGTCACGGTATACGCCCTGCACACAGCGAGGCCATGGAGAATGCCACCCGTTTCCTTAAGCAGGCGTTCAACATACGCGAGGGACGCGCGCCCTATCACGTGATTCGCAAGCGCTTTGTAAACGGGGCGCGCCTGACTGGCTCGCACTTATGCATCCTGATCATTGCCATGTTGATCGCGAGCATCGGCCTCGATATCGACTCGGACATTGCCATCGTGGGCGCCATGCTCATCTGTCCGCTCATGGGCTCGGTCCTTGCCATGGCATACGGCATCGCCACGCTCGACCGCGAGATTGCCGTCGAGGCAATTGCCGGCCTCGCGCTGCAGATGGTCTTTTGTCTAATCACGTCCACGCTGTACTTTAAGCTCTCGCCCCTTGGCACCACCACGGCCGCCATAATCGACAACTCAACGCCCACCGTGTGGGACCTCGCTGTCGCGCTCGCCGGCGGCTTTGCGGGCGGGCTGGGCAACTCACGCGACCAGGAGCCCGCAACGCTCATCGCCGGCGTAGCCGTGGCGACCGCGCTCATGCCGCCCCTGTGCGCGGCGGGCTATGGCATCGCCATCGCGAGCGGGTCGCTGTTCCTCTCGGCCCTCTACGAGTTTGGCATCAACGTCGTCTTTATCGCGCTGGCGGCCGAAGCCGTATTGCTTCTTTTGCGTGTACCGCTCAAGCGTGACCTCAACGGCGACGGCATTGTGACCGCCGAGGAAAATGCCGAGGTCGACGAGCTGTCACGCAAAGTGCGCCGCCGCATCATCGTGGGCACGGTGATCTTTGCCATCCCCTGCATTATTATGACGGCGGGGTCTATTGGCTCGGCGCAGGCCGGCGTGCAAGACGGCTACGGCGTCACCGAAACCACGCGCGAACTTGCCGCGGTGCTGCCGAGTTTTAAAGATTACACCGTCGCTGTCGAGACCTCGGCTACCGAGGGCGACGAGGAGGGCGTCGTCGAGCGCGAGATTGTCGCCCATGTGACGACAAGCGAGGCGCTCGGGGAGCACGACCGTCGCGCTGCCCGCAAGCTCATCGACCTCAACGTACCCGAACTCGATCGCGTTGAGTTCGATGTGAAGTGATGCCGGCGCGGGATGAATGCTCGCACGGACGCAAGCTACGACAAGGCACAGACGCGATACGGACACGAGCAAATAGCGGGGTGCAGTTCACACCCGCACCCCGCTCGCTGTTTTATTGCCGTGAATCAACTGGCCGGATCGACATCGCCAGACTCCACCGTAAACGCCGGATCGGTGCTCACAAGATAAAATCGAGTCACCTTAGTATTTCTAATTAGGTAAATCTGCCCCTGATTGCGCCGGCGCGATATATACGCCACGTGGACCGTACCGAATTCTTCACCGTTTTCCTTCTTTAATATCAGGATGTTGGGGTCATCCGTACGCTTAAACTGCCCGTCTGTGCAGATTCCGTCTTGGTCGACCAGCTGCCATCGACAGTTGTCCTCCTCAAGAAAAGCCAGGGTTACCCGACTCGTTTTGTCATCCCGATAGAAACCATCAATGGCAAACCCTTCGGAAGCGCATTCCTGCATATAGGACGTTTCTCGGCTTATAGCAAACAGCCCTGTAGCGCCCAGGAGCACAGCCAGGCAGACCACTGCAAGGGTTATTGAGATAGTGCGGCGGCCCATGCTAGCCCAGCCGATAGTTGCTTAACGGAGCGTGAAACATACCTGGAACCTCCGATATCAGGGGGAACGTCGCCTATGGCCTGCCGGCAATCATATGTTTCCAACATCAAACCATATGGTTACAACTCGTTGGAGATAGGTTCCATGAACGGACGATAATTTGCGGCGAACGGCTACATATGTTCATTATCTCAGGGTTCTGGAGGCAATTTTTGGTGCCACCGAGACGTTGTTTTCGGAAGTATGCGGCAAATTCCGGAGCCCTCGAGCACACCCCGGTTTTTCACCAATAAAACCGCAGGTACAAAGCTTGGGCATATCCAGTGTGCTCGGCCTATTCAAATTTTGCCGCATACTTCCGAAATCCGAGTCCGCTGAAGGCGCCTGCAACGCTATTTACGCAACATATGTGCAATAAAAACGGGTGGCAGCCGGTACGGCTACCACCCGTTTGTCTCATATCCAGCACAAAGCAGGCCAGTTACTTCTTAATGCCGCGTCCCAGGCGCTCGGCGACCGATGCCACGGCCTCCTCGCTGGCCGGCCCGCAGCTCACACAGCCGTCATGAGCACGCATCTGGCCGGTGACCTCGTCCATCGCGAGCGGCGCCACCTTCTCGAGCTTAAAGCCCTTACCGGCGCGCATGTTCTCCTTGGCCACACTGATCATGAGCTTAATGCGGTTGAGCTGGTTGACCTCGGACGCGCCGGGGTCGTAGTCCACCGCGACGATGTTGCTCTCGGGATGCTGGCGGCGCAGCTCCTTGATCACGGCCTTGCCCACCACGTGGTTGGGCAGGCAGGCGAAGGGCTGCGTGCAGATGATGTTAGGCGCGCCATGATCGATCAGGTCGAGCATCTCGGCCGTGAGCAGCCAGCCCTCGCCCATGTTGTTGCACACCGAAAGCACCGTGCGGGCCTTGTCGGCCATGGTGCCGATGCGCTCGGGTGCCTCGAAGCGGCGGGACTTCTCGAGCATCTCCTCCACCGGCGTGCGCATCCAGTCCACAAGCTTGATGAGCGCCTGCATGCCCGCACGCGTCGTTGCAGAGCTACCCAGCTCGTCCTTTTGCAGCTCGGCGTTGCTCATGGAGTAGAGGAAGAAGTCGAGCAGGCCCGGCACCACGGCCTCGCAGCCCTCGCGCTCGATCACGTCGACCACGTGGTTGTTGGCCGTGGGGTGGAACTTGACCAGGATCTCACCGACCACGCCCACGCGCGGCTTGGTGCCCTCGCCCACAAGCGGCATGGTGTCGAACGCGCGGATGGCCTCGCGGCACAGCTTGGTGTAGTTATGCCTGTTGAACTTGGGTGCCAGCTTGCGGGCGCGCGCCATGTACTCCTCGTAGAGTGCGTTCGCCGCACCGGGCGTGGCCTCGTACGGACGGCAGCGGTAGAGCATCTGCATCATCACGTCGCCAAAGAGCACCGCGTAGACTGCCTGCTTAAGCAGCGCCGGCGTAATCTTAAAGCCGGGGTTATCCTCGCCGAGTGCCACGGCCGAAAGCGAGATCACCGGGATCTCGGGGTGGCCGCTCTCGCGCAGGGCCTTGCGGATGAGTGCGATGTAGTTGGTGGCACGGCAGCCGCCGCCGGTCTGGCTGATAACCACGGCCGTCTTGGACAGGTCGTACCGACCGCTCTCGATGGCCTCCATAATCTGGCCCGTCACCAGAATCGACGGGTAGCAGATGTCGTTGTTCACGTAGCGCAGGCCGGCCTCGACGGCATCGTGATCGGTCGAGGGCAGCAGCTCCAAGTTGTAGCCGGCACCGCGGAACACCTCTTTGACCAGGTCAAAGTGGATCGGTGCCATCTGCGGGCACAGAATGGTGTAGCCCTCCTCGCGCATCTGCTCGGTAAAGGGCACCTTGGGCCATGCGGTCGAGGCGCTCTCTCGCTGCGCCTCGAACGTGTACTTGCGGCTCGCGAACGCAGGGGCATCCGTGGAGGGCGCCACCGGCGCGGCATCGCCCTGCTCGTAGGCCTCGCCCGCTGCCGTAGCCTCGGCCAAGCGCTCGGCCTCCTGGTCCTTAAGCGCGGCCATGAGCGAGCGGATGCGGATGCGCGCGGCGCCCAGGTTGGACACCTCGTCGATCTTGAGCACGGTATAGATCTTGCCGCTGGCCTCCAGAATCTCCTGCACCTGGTCGGTGGTCAGAGCATCCAGACCGCAGCCGAAGGAGTTGAGCTGGATCAGGTCCAAGTCGTTGCGCATCGTCACAAAACGGGCGACGGCGTACAGGCGGCTGTGGTACATCCACTGGTCGACGACGCGGATGGGACGCTCGGGCTTCACGAGATGCGCGAGCGAATCCTCGGTAAAGACCGCAAAGCCAAAGCTCGAGATAAGCTCGGGCAGGGCGTGGTTGATCTCGGGGTCGTTGTGGTAGGGGCGGCCGGCGAGCACAATGCCATGGCCACCGTGGTCCTCGACCCACTTAAGGGCCTCCTCGCCCATGGTCTGGATGTCCTCGTGGAAGCGCGCATCGGCCTCAAAGGCAGCGTTGACGGCGGCATCGACCTCGGAGCGCGTGATCTTGGGACCGCGCACACGACCGCGACCGGCTTGCGCATCGGCCACGCGGTCGACGGCGAGCACCTGATACAGGCGGCGCTTGAGCTCGGTCTTGTCGTGATACGGCACAAACGGATACAGGAACTCGATGTTCTGCTCGCGGATCTCGTCGATGTTGAGCGCCAGCGCCGTGGGGTAACTCATGACGATGGGGCAGTTATAGCAGTTGCCGGCGGTCGGATCCTCCTTGCGCTCCCAGCGCACGCACGGCATCCAGATGAAGTCGACATCGCGGTCGATAAGGTTCATCACATGGCCGTGGCTCATCTTGGCCGGATAGCACACGCTCTCTGACGGCATGGACTCGATGCCCGCCTGGTAGGTCTTCTTGCTCGACTGGTCGGACAGCTGCACGCTAAAGCCTAGGCGCGTAAAGAACGCGTGCCAGAAGGGGTAGTTCTCGTACATGTTGAGTGCGCGCGGGATACCCACGGTGCCGCGCGGGGCCTCGTCAGGACTCAGAACCTCGCGGTTAAAGAGCAGCTCGTTTTTCTTTTTGAAGAGGTTGGGGGCCTCGGTCTTTTGCTTTTTGTGGCCGGCACCCTTCTCGCAGCGGTTACCGGTAATGAAGCGCCTGCCGCCGCCAAAGTCGTTGACGGTGAGCTGGCAGTTGTTGGAGCAGCGGCCGCAGCGGACATGCTTTTGCGTCACGGTGAGGTGCGCGATGTCCTCGGCCGAAAGGATGGTCGAGGTGCCGTCGGCGCCGGCGCGATCGCGGGCGAGCAGGGCCGCACCATAGGCGCCCATGCAGCCGGCGATGTCGGGACGCACGGCATGAACGCCGGTGAGCTGCTCAAACGCGCGCAGCGTGGCATCGGACATAAAGGTGCCGCCCTGAACGATCACCTGGCTGCCGATCTCCTTGGGGTCGCGCAGCTTAATGACCTTGAACAGGGCATTCTTGATGACGGAATAGGACAGGCCGGCCGCGATGTCGCCCACCGTGGCACCTTCCTTTTGCGCCTGCTTGACGCGCGAGTTCATAAAGACCGTGCAGCGGCTGCCCAAATCGACCGGGGCCTTGGCATGGATGGCGGCGTTGGCGAACGCGCGCACGTCCATGTTCATAGAGACGGCGAAGCTCTCGATAAAGCTACCGCAACCCGACGAACAGGCCTCGTTGAGCATGATGTGCTCGATCACGCCGTCCTTGACGCGCAGGCACTTCATGTCCTGGCCGCCGATGTCCAGGATAAACTCGACACCGGGCAGGAATGCCTTGGCGCCGCGCAGGTGCGCGACGGTTTCGATCTCGCCGGAGTCGGCCTTGAGGGCCTCGATGAGCAGTGCCTCGCCGTAGCCCGTGGTGGTCACGTGGCCGATGGTGCAGCCCGCGGGAATGTGGTTGTAGAAATCGGCCATGATGACCTTGGCCGTGCCCAGGATGTCGCCGTTGTTGTTGCCGTACCAGGTGTGCAGCAACTGACCGTCCTCGCCCACAAGTGCGGCCTTCATGGTGGTGGAGCCGGCGTCGATGCCGATGAACACGCGGCCGGTGTAGCCGTCGAGCTTGCCCTTGGGGACGACTTCCTTGTCGTGGCGGTTCTTGAACTCAGCAAAGTCCTCGTCGGTGGCAAAGAGCGGATCCAGGCGCTCGACCTCGGCACCCTGTGTGTCACCTAGACTATCGATGGCATCGATGAGCTGCGGGAACGTGCTGAGCTTGTTGGACTCGTGCGCCATGGCGGCGCCGCTCGCCACAAACAGGTGAGCGTTTTGGGGCACGATACGGTGCTCCTCGTCCAGGTTGAGCGTGAGGTAGAAGCGGTGGCGCAGCTCGGAGAGATACTGCAGCGGGCCGCCCAGGAAGGCGACGTTGCCGCGGATGGGGCGGCCGCACGCCAGGCCCGAGATGGTCTGGGTCACGACGGCCTGGAAGATGGAGGCAGCCACGTCCTCGGGGCGGGCACCTTCGTTGAGCAGCGGCTGCACGTCGGTCTTGGCAAAAACGCCGCAGCGGCTGGCGATGGGATAGATGGTGGTGGCGTTGGCCGCGAGCTTGTTGAGGCCGCTCGCGTCGGTGTGCAGCAGGGTTGCCATCTGATCGATGAACGCGCCCGTGCCGCCGGCGCAGGTGCCGTTCATGCGCTGCTCAATGCCGTCGTCGAAGTAGATGATCTTGGCGTCCTCGCCGCCCAGCTCGATGGCGACATCGGTGGCCGGGATAAGGGTCTCGACGGCGCGTTTGCTGGCGATGACCTCCTGGACAAACTCCAGGTCGAGCCACTGGGACAGCAGCAGGCCGCCCGAGCCGGTAATGGCGCAGGTCATCTGGGCCGTCGGTAGCACGGTCGCGGCCCCCTCGAACAGGTCGCGGGCGCAGGCGCGGACGTCGGTGTGATGGCGCTGGTACTTGGCATAGACGATTTGGTTGTCGTCGTTGAGCACGGCGAGCTTGACGGTGGTGGAACCCACGTCTATGCCCAGATGCAGGTTGCCGCGGGCGACCTCGGGGTTGAAGATCGCGCCTTCGGGGGCGTGGGCGGCGGCTACGGGCTCGGCGGCGGCGGGCTCGCTAGCAACGGACGTCTCCCCTGCCGCGTTCTTGGCCTCGGCAACAGCCTCGACAACTTTCTCGGCAGCAGCGGTCGCGGCCTTCTGCGCGGCGTCCGCCACGGCGGGCGCGGCCTCGCGCGCGGCAGCAACTATACGGTCCTTAATGCCTTCGGCGAGTTTGCTCATTGTCTCTCCTCTTAGTTGTTGGACTCGACGGTTGCGGCGGTGTCGGCCGCGTCCTCGAGCTGCAAGTTCAATAGCTTCATGCCGTATTCCGGCACGTTGATATCGATGGGTTGGCCATACAGGTCACCGGGGCGCACAAAGGCGATAACCGTCATGATGCGCGCCATGGCCTCGGGCGATTCGGAAAGGTCACGCTCAAACCAGCGCTGAATCATGCCGACCTCGGCACTCACGACGTAGGTGACGTAGTAGTCAAAGAACGTGCCCAGCGCCAGGCCCAAAATGCCCGTCTGCGCACGCGGCACCACAGCCTCACGCGCGGTGTCGATAATCCTTTTAATGAAGGCCTGGTCGCCGCCCGGACCCAGCAGCGCACCGATCAAGTCGCGGTTGGCCGCAAGATAGCGCAGCAGCTCAACCGAACCGGGCGCCGGCTCGAGCTCATCGATGTTGTGATAGAGATCGGGCAGCTGAGCTGCGGTGATGAGCTCAATGCGCTCACGGATCTCGGCCAGCAAGCCGTCCTCGATTTGATTGATAAAGTCGGGGATATCGCGGTAATGCGAATAGAACGTGCGACGCGTAAGGCCAGCACGCTCGGTGAGCGACGCGACATTAATGCGCGAAAGGTCGCCGCTTTCGGCAAGCTCGCTGGCAAGTGCCTGGCGAAGGGCACGCTGCGAGCGAAGGGACCGGCGATCGCATTTCTCGAGCTGGGACAAGCGTCCTCCTTGTTACTCAGCCTGTGCGCTATTGCACAGTGCGAGTATTATTGCACACCGTGTGCATCAACACGTAAAGGCAATATTTGGAATGTGACGAGGGGGCAGTCCCTTTGTCACATTATTCGATGACGGTGCGGGAGTTTTGCTTGCGCATGGTGGCGAGCATGTGTTTGGGGACGGCATGGACCATGCAGCTGCCGATGGTCACGCTCGCGGCGGCCTTAGCTGCATCGCTTGCGTTTTTGGTCGCGTAGCTGTGGTGGAAACGCTTGAGCATGGCGATGTCGTTGCCGCCGTCTCCATAGACCGCGACCTCGTCCTCGGCAATGCCGTAGTAACCCGCCAGCCAGGCCACGCTCTCGCCCTTGTTGCATGCCGCGTCCGTGATCTCGAACATCACCGGATCGAACGGCGCGTTGACCACACGGTCCGAGCGCTCGGCAAGATACGCCTTAAGGTCGCGCTCCAGCTCGGGAGAGGTCACGCGACAATTGATCTTGCATACATCGTGACGCAAGATATCGCCGATCGACTGGTCGAAATACTGTTCCTCGTGATACCCGCCGCGCGCACGCATGCCGCGCATCACAATACGCTTGATGGGGCTGTCCTTTTTAAAGCCCGCCTGGTGCATCTCGAACGATCCGCTCGAAAACATGCCGTCGGGCGTGGAGCAGTCAAAACAGATATCCGGAAACTCCTTGAGCAGCTCCTCGGTGATCTGCGGATCGATGGTCCAGGTCTTGAGCACCTCGCCATGACTGTCGCGCACGATGGAGCCGTTAGAGCAGCAGGCATCGAGCGCCAGCCCCGTAAAGCCATGCTCGCCGATCGGCAGCGTCGAGCGTCCGGTCGCGGGAACCACATGCAGGCCGGCCTCGGTCAGCTCACGAATGGCACGGCGGATGGTCCCATCTGCCTCGTGCAGGGCGTTCAGCAGCGTTCCGTCTAAGTCACTCGCGAACATCTTGATCATGGGCGTGCCTCTCCTTCGTCTGCACGATATTGTAGACGAAGGAGAGGCATGCCCAAACAATGCCGTCCCGACGCGGCGGGCCACTGTCTCCGCAAATTCACGGTGCCCCAGCGCGTCAAGACAATCGCCGCAAGCGATTTTTCAGACGATAAAACAGCGCCGTCGTCAACGTCAGCACCGCCAACATGGCTGCGAATACAATCGCTGGTGTCCATCGATCATATGCAACCCCGTACGTCAATTGGCCGATAGGTGTTGCGCAGGAAAGGACCATGTAAACGACCGAAAGCACTTTTCCGCAGAGCTCAGTCGGCGCTACCCGCTGAACAAACGCGATGATTTCAACCGACGTAATGCTCGCCCACACCATGACCCATGCCGATCCGACCGCAAACACGGTGAACACGCATACATCTACGCCGAACAGAAGCGTAACAATAATCGGCGCGACTCCAAAACAGATCATCGCAACATATCGACATATGCCATTGAAAGAAAAACGATGCGGCCAAATGCCGACCAAGCCACTGCCAGTAAGACCACCCAAGCCCAGAGCAACCTCAACTATCCCAACGCAGGACGATTGCATGCCGAGATGCTTTGTAACAATAATGGGAGCGCCAATCGTTAGTCCAACCAACGCAAGGTTCAAAACGGCCGCAAGCAAAATCACAGCGACCAATGATGCATTTTGCAACAGATACCGAATCGACTCCCGAAAATCGTTTCGGCATGTCGTGCGAGTCGCGCCGTCTCCCATCGTTTCAGATGAGGCGTTTTGCTTGAGTGCGACCCCAAACAAGAGAGCTGAAATCGCAAACGCCACCGACGCGGTTGTGCAAAGAGCATCGATGCCAAAGCACCCATAGACTGCCGTCCCGACCACAGGACCCAAGATATTGCTCACCATGGTCATCTGCGAAACCAATGCAGTGGCCCGCTCAACCTTCTCTTCACCCGCCATACGCACCGTCTCAATTTGGAGCATTGGCTTTAGCAGCGATTGAACACCATATTGAACACAAAGTATCGCTACTACGACGACCGCAAGAGGCAACGAGCGCTTCATGGGGATAGACAGCAGTGATGCAGTCATCAGAGCAATGCCGAGGGACACGAGGACCTCGCGGTGTCTTCCCCGATCCGCTAAGATCCCACCAGCCGGAGTTGCGAGTACGCCGGGTATGAACGCCGTCGCCACGACGGCGCCATATAACGTTGACGATCCACTGCAATCGAACAAGTAAAGTGGATACGCAAAGCACAGCGCCGACAGCATCGAATACGTGCACAGCTGCGCAACCAGAAGTTCCGCGAGCCTGATTGACCGCACTGTTTTTGATTTCAACGAGACGCCGACGTCTCTCAGCCCAGCCATAAGCCCACCCCCTATACATACCACTAGTATGTATTTAATGACTTGAAAAGGGCAGCCGTGGCTACCCTCACAAATCAATTACATACCGTTGGTATCTATATTACCACCCGGCGCGGTCCCATACGTCCCAAATCTGCGCCGTTGTCTGAAGCACTTCATTACCCAAATCGAGCCCCACCGCGGCAGCCATCTGCGCCAAACATTGTGCGCGAGCGAGCATTCGATCCTTGGGCTCAAGCGGACGGAACAGCGGCAGCAGCCAAAGATTCGCCAACAACGATACGGCCTCCGCCGCTTCGCGCGGGCATTCGCACGCAATGGAGCCGTCGGCGATGCCCTCCTCGATCACTGGCAAGAGACAGCCATCGGCCGACTCGTCAAATGAGCCCTGGTACTGCATCGCCAGTAGGCGCGAGCTTTTTACCGGATCTGCTGCAGGACGCATACGTGCCCATAGCTCAATTTGTGGAACAACGGACTCGGGAGCGTACAGTCGCTTGAGCTTTTGGGCTCCGGTCATATTACCGACGCCAAGCATCGAGCGGCGGTGCTCAACAATCGGAGTCATCGCCCGATCAAACGCGGCGTTGAAAATCTCTTCTTTGCTCTTGAAGTGATGATAGACAGCGCCCTTGGTCATGCCGTCGAGACGGTCAACGATATCTTGAATACTCGTCCCCTCATAACCCTGTGCGCAGAATAGCTCCAGTGCCGCGTCGAGAATCTTCGCGACCGTCTCCTCGGGATATTTATTGCGACCCATAATCCGCCCATCCGCAACGCAAGTCTTGTGCCTCATTGCAGCATTTTAACGTTGCGGATGGCAGACGGTCGATTCTACACCGCGGCCGGGCCGTGTTCGCCGGTGCGAATGCGGATGACTTCTTCGACCGGCTCGACCCAAATCTTGCCGTCGCCGACGGCACCGGTGCGAGCGGCGTTGCAGATAATGTCAACGATACCGTCGACATGCTCGTCGGCGCAGATGAGGGTGAACTGCACCTTGGGGATCGTGTTGACGAGCAGCTCGTTGCCGCGCACGTATTCCTTCCAGCCATGCTGCGCGCCGCAGCCCTGCACCTGGTTGATGGTCATGCCGCGAACATCAGCCGCAAACAGCGCATCTTTGAGAACCTCAAGCTTCTCGGCACGAACAATCGCTGTAATCTTCTTCATAGTGAATTCCTCTCTTCAATAAAAGAAATTGATTTACCTTCACATGGCACGGGTTTTCCAGGTGCCCGAGATTGCCCCGAAAGAGGAGCGCCGCGTACTTCGGTACGCAAGCGACGGTTTGAGGGGCAAGGTCGGGTGCCTGGGAAACCCGTGCCGCTAATCGAGTCCCGAGAAGGAAGGGTATGCGCTCTCGCCGTGCTGACTCGCATCCAGGCCCAGCGCCTCGTCGGCCTCGTCCACACGCAGGCTGCCGTGGAACAGTGCCTTGACCACCGCGGCGATCACCAAGTCGAGCACCAGCACAATAACGACCGTCACCACAATGCCCAGAACCTGCGAGACAAGCAGCGACACGTCGCCCGTGTAGAACAGGCCGCCCTTACCGGTCCACGAGAGCTCCGGCACGCAGAACAGGCCCGTGAGCACACCGCCCAAGATGCCGCCGATACCGTGGCAACCGAACGCGTCGAGCGCATCGTCGTAGCCAAACTTGGTCTTAAGATGGCTGATGGCCAGGTAACAGACGGGCGAGACGATCAGGCCCATGACCAGCGCTGCCCACGGCTCGACAAAGCCCGCACCCGGCGTGACCACCACAAGGCCCGCAACCAGACCGGTGCTGGCACCCACCAGCGTGGGGCGACCGGTGTGCACGCGCTCGACGACAAGCCACGAGACCATGCCCGCCGCGCTGGCCGTCACGGTGTTGAGGATGGCGAGTGCCGCCACGGCGTCGGCCTTAAACTCGCTGCCGCCGTTAAAGCCAAACCAACCAAACCAAAGTAGACCGGCGCCCAGCGCCACAAACGGCACGTTATGCGGACGGTAGCTCACCATGCCAAAGCCGCGACGACGGCCGAGCATTAAGCAGAGAATCAGGCCCGTGAGACCGGACGAAATGTGTACCACGTCGCCGCCGGCAAAGTCGAGCGCGCCGATGATGTCGCCGATAAAGGAACCATCGCCGCCCCAAACCATGTGGGCGAGCGGCGCATAGACCACGAGCAGCCAAATGCCCAGGAAGGCCGTCATGGCACCAAACTTAACGCGGCCTGCCAGACTGCCCGTAACGATAGCGGCGGTGATCATGGCAAACGCCATCTGGAAGGCGATGTTGATGATCTGAGGGTAGACGGCACCATCCGCAGCATTGCCCTCGGCCGCCTGCAGCACCTGGTTGAGCACCGGCAGGCACAGCAACTGGTCAAAGCCGCCAATAAACGGGCTAGAACCGTCGCCACCGTAGGCCAGCGACCAGCCGGCAACAATCCACAGCACACCAACCAGGCCAATGGCGCCAAGGCACATAAGCATGGTGTTGATGACATTTTTGCGCCTGGACAGGCCGCCATAGAAAAACGCCAGACCCGGTGTCATTAAAAACACGAGCATGGTGCAGATGAGCATAAACGTTGTCGATCCCGTATCGTACATTCGCTCCCCCTTGGTCGCATGAACGTTGTCGGCGCTCATGATGCGGCCGAGGGGCAACTGGTGTAGACCAGATACGGCGTTGTTAAACGCTGCGTTGTCGAATGGAAACGGCACCGCAATCTTGGAAACGGCGCGGCAACGGACGCGAAACGAACGGGAAACGTGCGAACGAGAAGGGCTCGCTTGGCTCCGCTCTGGCTAGCGCCGGAACAGCTCGCGGGCTCGGTCGCGGAGGTCGGTAGCTCGAATGACACCCTCGTAACGATTGATGCGCAGACGCGGGAAGGCGTTAAAGAAGCGTAGGTCGCGGCGGCTGAGTGACACGCTCGGTACCGGGCGGCTCATGCGCTTGCCGGCAAGGCGACGACCGAGCGACGGACGCGGCATACTCGGCGCGGCATCGGCCACGCGGCGGGCAGCGAGCGCCAGGCCGCGAGCACCATCCGAGATAAACGTCGGCATCGAAGTCTTCTCGCGCAGGGCATCGAGCGCCGCGTCGCCCAGCTCGGCCAGCCAAGCGTTAACGGCGCGACCGCGGATATGCGTCTGCGCCACCGAGTCAATCGCCGAATCGGGAATACGTTCGAGCATAGAGTCGGAGGCGTCGGCAAGCGACTCATTGATGCGGTCGGCAAGGTCGGCACGCACACGCTCAAGCTGATCGGACAGACGCCGCCAGCTCGCCAACGAGCACACCGCATCGACCATCATCGCGACCGCGACGATAAAGGCGGCCAAGCGCACGATTAGCACCGGCAGATGGCCAAGCAGCCCCAGCAATGCCGGCTCCACTAAACGGCAAATACACAACGCACCCAAGCCAAACGCGCAGGCCCAGTACAGGCAGATGCGTCCGTGCAGGTTAAACGGCAGATGCGAGTAATCCCAAAACCGGGCACCCGTCGTTTTTTCCAACAGCACGCCCACGCTATATTCGATCACGCTGCATACGAGCGCGGCAGCGACAAACTGGCTCGAGGCGTCTGGGATTCCACGCAGCAGCAACCAGCACGCAATGCCGCCCGCACCGTAGATGGGACAGCACGGCCCTAGCAAAAAGCCGCTGTTGGCAAAGCGTCCGTGGTTGAGCATGGCGCAGACTGTCGACTCCCATACCCAGCCGCAAAAACCGTAGAAGGCAAACGAGAGTACCAGCGCCGAGAGCGGACAGGCGGCAAGCGTCGCGCCGTCAAATGCCATGTCGATCGCGGTTCCCACCGTCTACCCACTCCTCTTTTCGTTCGATTCTTTGCCCGAGCCGTCACTCGGGCCCTCGTTCAAATCGTTCGCGCCGCCTTTGCGCGGCAGACGGCCGGCAATCGTCTCGCGCAGTGCGCACCATTTATCCGCCAGGCACACAATCCATGCCTCACGACACGTCGGCGGCACCGGTACCAGCGGAAACATATGCCGTACGATAATATTCCGCTCGCGCGGCGTCAGCTCAAAATCTTCCTCCGCACGCGCCAAGGCAAAAAACGGGTGACGAAAGCCATGCAGTCGATGGCTTGGGTCGGGATCGTGCCAGTCATAGAGAAAGTAATCGTGCAGCAGGGCCCCGCGCAGCAGCGATAAGCGGTCGACGGAGATACCGACGCGGCCCAGGCGCTCGGCAAAGGACAGACTTGCCCGCGCTACCGAGGTCACATGCGTATAGACCGTCACATCGCCATGTTGGATAAACTCATGCATCAGGTCCAAGCGGCCCGCCTGGGCAAGCTGACGGGCGGCATCGTCGACCTCGCGCGCGATTTTCTCGGCACGAACGGTATCGGACATGCGGCCTCCTTCCGGCGGCGCTCGGCGGCAAGCCGCGGCCTGCGCGCAATGAATAAAATCATCATCGAATTTACCAGTATGGCATCGGACAAAACGTTTTGCCCCACCAGTTGGCGAATTACCGCGCCGCCGTCACATATCAAACGCCAAAATGTGCGAGACTGTCTTGTGCAATTGTGCCGGCCGAGGGAGTGCCGGCGCACGATTCGCATGGAGTAACCCACAACGATGCTGCTTACGCAAACGACAACGCCCGAGGACGTCAAGGCTCTCGATCGCGCCGAGCTTCCGCTGCTCTGCGGCGAGATCCGCCACGCCATCCTCGAAAGCTCCGCCGCCGTCGGCGGGCACGTTGCCCCCAACCTGGGCGTCGTTGAGCTTACGGTTGCGCTCCATCGCGTGTTTAACTCCCCCATCGACAAGATTGTCTTTGATGTTTCGCACCAGACCTACGCCCACAAGGCGCTGACTGGGCGCGCGTACACTTATATCGACCCGGCACGCTACGGCGAGGCCTCTGGTTTTGCCAATCCTGACGAGTCCGAGCACGACCTGTTCGCCATGGGCCACACCTCCACGTCGGTGAGTCTGGGCTGCGGCTTGGCGCACGCTCGTGACCTGGCGGGCGATGCGTACAACGTCATCACCATCATTGGCGACGGTTCGCTTTCGGGCGGTCTGGCGTTTGAGGGCTTTAACAATGCCGCCGAGCTCGACAGCAACCTGATCATCATCGTCAACGATAACGACCAGTCCATCGCCGAAAACCACGGTGGCCTGTATCGCAATCTGGCCGAGCTACGCGCCAGCAACGGCACCTGTGAGCGCAACGTTTTCCGCGCGATGGGGCTCGACTACTGCTATCTGGACACCGGCAACGATGTGTTGGCCCTGGTCGACACGCTGCAGGAGCTGCGCGATATCGATCATCCCATCGTGCTGCACGTCTCCACCACAAAGGGCAAGGGCTTTGAGCCAGCCCAGAGCGACCCCGAGCGCTGGCATCATGTGGGTCCGTTTGACATGGCGACTGGGCGCAAGCTCTGCCCGGGCCATCCGAGCGAGCCTGCGCCGCGCACCTATGCCGACATTACGGGCGAGGCGCTCAGCGCCGCCATCGAGCACGATCCGCAGGTCGTGGGCATCACGGCCGCCACGCCCTACATCATGGGCTTTACACCCGAGCTTCGCGCCGCCGCCGGCAAACAGTTCGTCGATGTGGGCATTGCCGAGGAGCACGCCGTGACCTTTGCCACCGCGCTTGCGCGCTCGGGTGCCAAGCCAGTCTTTGGTGTGTACGGCACGTTTTTGCAGCGCGCCTACGACGAGCTGTGGCACGACCTGTGCCTCAACGATGTCCCCGCAACCATCCTGGTGTTTGGCGCATCGATCTTTGGCACCACATCCGAGACGCATCTTTCGTTCTTTGATATTTCTATGCTGGGCGCTCTCCCCAATATGCGTTACCTGGCGCCTTCCTGCATGGAGGAATACCTATCCATGCTGAGCTGGTCGCTCGACCACCGCGAGCATCCCGTGGCGATTCGCGTGCCGGGCATTGGCTTGGTAAGCCGCCCCGATCTTGCGCCTGCCGAGGACGCCGATTACGGCGCCGTTCGTTACAACGTGGTGTGCCAGGGTCGCGACGTGGCCGTGCTCGCGCTTGGCGATTTCTTTGAGCTGGGCGAGCGCGTGGCAAACCGTCTGACTGCCGAGTACGGCATCGAGGCCACGCTCGTCAACCCGCGCTATGCAACCGAGCTCGACCGCGAGTTCCTCGACAGCCTTGCCGCCAAGCATCGCGTTGTCGTCACCCTCGAAGACGGCATCTTGGACGGCGGCTGGGGCGAGCGCGTCGCGTGCTACTTGGCCTGCACGCCCGTGCGCACGCGCACCTTTGGCATCGCCAAGGGCTTCCCCGACCGCTACGACCCCAACGAGTTGCTCGCTCAGAACGGCATGACGGCCGAGAACATGGCCGCCGAAGCCGTTAGGCTACTTAACGAGTAAAAAACCTCCGCAAGGGAAGCACCCCTGCGGAGGTTTTTATTTTCGCGCGCGATTATCTCAATCTGTAACATCTAGGGCCCGAATTCCCGTCTAACTGTTACAGATCTAGACAAACCGTCTTTGCCCCTGACCTTTGTCTCAATCTGTAACAGATAGAGACCTTTTGGCCGTCTAACTGTTACAGATCGAGACATTCGAATTCCCCTGAAGAGAAAATCTCAATCTGTAACAGTTAGAACCCATTTCCTCGTCTACCTGTTACAGATTGAGACAAAGCAGCGAGACAGGCCACCACATCTGCAAGAACCACCACAAAGGTGCCTGTCCCTTTATGGTAGGTAGAATAACCCATAAGGTAAGTATGTTTCTGAGTTATTTCGTGTTGACCCATTTGAGCGGGATAGGGTATAACTCTACTCAACCGCTAGGGATTTTATTGAGAAAGGTGTTCTACCATGAGCAAGAACCTCTCCCAGCAGGTCGTTCTCGACCGCCGCGGCTTCGTTGCCGCCACCTTCGCAACCGTTGCCGGCCTTGGTCTTGCCGGCTGCTCCGACACCAGCGCCGAGGCCGACAAGGGTTCCGCCGTCGGCTCCTCCAAGAGCTCCGAAGATACCGAGGCTTCCACCATACTCGATGCCAAGGCATTCGACAAACTCGTCGACAACGGCCCCAAGGCCGATGACGACGCCATCGCCGCCAGCACCTGGGCCACGGCCGTCAAGGACGCCGGTGTCTTTAAGATCGGTGGCGTTCAGACCTCCACACTTTTCTCCCTCCTCAACGAGAAAGACGGTCAGACCCGCGGCTTCGACGCCGGTATCGCACAGCTCCTGTCCAACTACATTCTGGGCGAGAACAAGGTCGAGATCACCCAGGTGACCTCGGACACGCGCGAGTCCGTCCTGCAGAACGGCCAGGTCGACGCTGTCTTTGCCACCTACACCATCACTGACGAGCGCAAGAAGCTCGTCTCCTTCGCCGGTCCCTACTACTACACCCAGCAGGCTATCCTGGTGCTCGCCGACAACGACGACATCAAGAGCGTCGACGACCTGGCCGACAAGAACGTCGCCGTCCAGTCCGGCTCCAACGGCCCCGCCATCCTGGAGGAGTTCTCCCCCAAGGCCAGCCAACAGGAGTTCAAGACCGACGAGGAGGCCCGCCAGGCACTTCAGCAGGGCCGCGTTGACGCCTACGTCATCGACAACAACATGCAGCAGAGCGCCCTGGTCCGCGAGCCCGGCAAGTACAAGATTGCCGGCAAGCCCTTCGGCAGCAAGGAGCCCTACGGCATCGGCCTGCCGCTCGATTCCGACGGTGTCGCCTTTGTCAACGACTTCCTTAAGAAGATCGAGGACGATGGCACCTGGACCGAGCTGTGGCAGATCTGCATTGGCGACCGTACGGGCGACACCAATTTTCCCGAGCTGCCCGAGATCGGCGCCTAGGCAGCGAGCCTAGTAACGGCCGCTACGAAACCATACGGAAACGCACGATGCGCTTTATTGCGCTAAACTGTTTCCTCACTGAGTTGTCGGGGCTTCCGTACACACGGGAGCCCCTTTCCTTACCGGCGGGAGGTCCGCATGAGTCTCTCCGAGCTCTGGTCGCTCTATGGCCAGAACTATATCGACGCGCTGCTAGCAACCTGGGGCATGACGCTTGAGTCGTTTGCCATCGCCATGGTGCTGGCCGTCGCCGTCACCGTGATGCGCGTGTCGCCGCTCAAGCCGCTGCGCGTCTTTGGCGACCTGTATGTCCAGGTCTTCCGTAACATCCCCGGCATCGCGCTGCTCATTATCGTCGTCTATGCGCTGCCCCCGCTCAAGGTCGTCCTGCCCTACCGCACCTGCGTCATCGTCGCCACAGTGCTCTTGGGTTCTGCCTTTGGCTCCGAGAACTTTATGAGCGGCATCAACACCGTCGGTGTCGGCCAGGTGGAAGCCGCCCGCTCGCTGGGCATGAGCTTCAGCCGTATCCTCGCCAAGATCGTGATTCCGCAGGCGCTGCGCTCGAGCGTGCTGCCCATGACCAACCTCTTTATCGCCGTCATGCTCACCACCGCGCTCGGCAGTCAGGTGCCGCTTAAACCGCAGGAGCTCACCGGCGTGGTGAGCTACATCAACACGCGCTCGCTCGGCGGCGTCGCCGCGTTCTTTATCTCGGCGCTCGGCTACCTGGGCACGGCCTTTGTGGTGAGCCACATTGGCAACTATATCGATAAGAAGGTGAGGATCCTCCGATGAGCAAGCGCTCCACCTCCGCGCTCACCATGCGCGATGCGCTCTACGAGGCTCCCGGCCCCAAGATGCGCGCCAAGATTCGCGTCGGCACCGCCATCTCACTTGTTGCCGTGGCCGCGCTCATCGCTCTGGTACTGCAGCGCTTTTATGTGACCGGCCAGCTTTCGGTCCATTACTGGTACTTCTTTACGCACCTCACCACCTGGAAGTTCCTGCTTGCCGGTTTTGAGGGCACAGTAAAGGTCGCGCTCACCGCCGGCGCCATCGCGCTGGTACTGGGCTTAGCCCTCATGCTCGGCCGTACCAGCGACATCAAGCCGCTGCAGCTGGTCTGCCGCGTGCTCACCGATTTCTTCCGTGGCGTGCCGAGCCTGCTGTTCATCTACTTCTTCTTTTTGGTGCTGCCTCAGTACAAGATTTCACTGCCGTCGTTTTGGATGCTCACGCTTCCCGTCGCGCTCGCTGCAGCCGGCGTACTTGCCGAGATCTTCCGCGCCGGCGTCAACGCCGTGCCGCGTGGTCAGGTCGAGGCAGCCCAGGCGCTCGGTCTCTCCAAGGCCAAAATCACCTTTAAAATCGTATTGCCCCAGGCGATTCGGTTTATCATTCCGTCGTTGATTTCGCAGCTCGTGGTCGTAGTCAAAGACACCACCGTCGCCTATGTGGTGAGCTACCCCGACCTCATGCAAAATGCCCGCGTGCTCATCACCAACTACGACGCGCTCGTATCGGTCTATCTGGTGATCGCGGTCATCTACATCCTCATCAACGTCGCGATCAACAAGGCCGCTGTCTACGTTTCGCACAAGACCGGCGCGACCATCATCCGCTAACGCTTTACCATTTCCAGTCATAAGGAGCCGAGCACCATGGCACAGAGCACTTCTACTTCTGGCAACCAGCCGCTTATCGAGCTCAAGCACGTCGATAAGCACTATGGCGATCTGCACGTCCTCAACGACATCAATCTCTCGGTCGACCGCGGCGAAGTCGTCGTCGTGATCGGCCCCTCGGGCTCGGGCAAGTCGACCATGTGCCGAACCATCAACCGCCTGGAAACCATCGACTCGGGCGAGATCCTCATCGAGGGCGAGCCTCTGCCGCAGGAAGGCAAGGATCTTGCCCGCATGCGCGCCGAGCTGGGCATGGTGTTTCAGCAGTTCAACCTGTTCGCGCATATGACGGTGCTGCAGAACGTCATGCTGGGGCCGGTCGACGTGCTGGGCGTGTCCAAGGAGGAAGCTCGTGAGCGCGCCATGGACCTGCTGAGCCGCGTGGGCGTTGCCGAACAGGCCGACAAGGTGCCCGCTCAGCTCTCGGGCGGCCAGCAGCAGCGCGTGGCCATTGCCCGCTCGCTCGCCATGCAGCCCAAGGCCATGCTCTTCGACGAGCCCACGAGTGCCCTTGACCCCGAGATGATCAACGAGGTGCTCGAGGTCATGGTCCGCCTGGCCCAGCAGGGCATGACGATGATCGTCATTACGCACGAGATGAACTTCGCCCGCCGCGTTGCCGACCGCGTCGTGTTCATGGCCGACGGCCAGATCGTGGAAACCGGCGCGCCCGACGAGTTCTTCGACCATCCCCAGACCAAGCGCGCCCAAGACTTCCTCAACTCCATCAAGGGCCACTAGCCCAATTGCCATATCCGCTCGCCATGACCATCCAAACTCGAAAGCAACACCTATGATCGGAACTCGCACTTCATCGTCATACACCCCGCACGTCAACGTCGACCCCGCCGACCGTCCGCTCATCCTGGTGGCGCCGCGCTGGGAAGAGGCAAAGCCGTTTTTAAGCGAGACACTCTCCCCCAACGAGGAAATCGCAAGTGTCTTTGTCGATGCCATTCTTGCTGCCGGCGGCCTGCCGCTGCAGATGTCCATCACCGAGGACATTGAGGTCATCCGTCATTACGTCGACATCGCCGACGGCATCGCCATCCCCGGCGGCCCCGATGTCAATCCCAAACGTTGGGGCGATGATCGACCCTACGACCCCACCCTCTGCTGCGAAATCCGCGATAGTTTTGAGTTTAAGCTGGTCGACGAGGTACTCCGCGCCAAAAAGCCGCTCTTTACCACCTGCCGCGGCACGCAGCTGCTCAACGTCGCCACCGGCGGCACCCTGTGCATGGACGTGCCGAGCCTGGGCGCGCGCGAGGGCCGCACGCAGTGGCGCCATACCCACGTGCTCAACGACCCTGTGCATCCTGTCGAGGTCGTGCCGGGCTCGCTGCTGGAGCGCGCGGTTGGCGGGCACAGGCTGATCCAGACCAACTCCGCACACCACTGCTGCGTCGATCGTCTGGGTAAAAGCACGCGCTTGGTCGCCAAGGCAACCGACGGCGTGCCCGAGTGCATCGAAGTCGAAGGCCAGCCGTTCTGCCTGGGCGTGCAATGGCACCCTGAGTACACGTGGAAGACGCTCGAGACCGACTTTGACCTGTGGAAGTCGTTTGTCGAGGCAGCGGCCAAGGTTAAGCGGGCTCGCTAGCTCGCGAATCACACAGGCTTAAACCTTCCATGCCAGGGGGGGCGGACACCAGCTACGGTGCCCGCCCCCCCTGTATTTGATATGCTCGGTATGATTATCCCTCACAAACAATCAGAGAAATCTCGACCGCAATCGGTCGACAGTAAAGCAAATGGCAACAACGCTTGCTACGTTTATGAGACAGTCAATTAAAATCGAAATGCATTGACCATTCCCCAACGGGGTCACGCCGCAAATCCACATGAGCATCGAGGCTGGAAGCGGAAGCATGGAATTGGCCCCGATCTGTATGTAGATCGCTACGACGTTGACAAGCAGCAGCATGCCAATCGGACCGAAGCCGGCCCCAAAATAGGAAACAGCGATCACGCAAGAGACCACATATGCAAGACAGACGGCACTCGCCAGAAGAAGTCGATAGCAAAATACATGCAGGTTGAAATACTGCTGAGCATCCGAAACGATTGCGCAGTTAAGACAGTACAAAACGACACTCGACAGGACAAACGCGCCCAAAAGGGCAAAAGAAGATAGCACCACTCGCGCAACGATAGCGCACACACGCTTCCCTCCCCGAGCCTCCGACAACCCCCACGGTTCCTCGACAAAGCCCGAACTGACAAAGCGCGGCACAATGCAAGCCGCGATGAACGGAAAGAACAATGCATGGGCCAACGGGGCTACGTTGAACAGCAGACCGCGAAAAACCTCTGCATTGCCAAATAGAAGGACATCCTCCGCCGATAGCCGAAGCGTCGGGTCTGGGAAAAAACCCAAGAAACTGTTCTCACGGAGGCTACAGAACCACATCGGGAAAGAATTAAGCTGCAATATCACCATGTACGCATAAATTACCAGGATTAAGGCGTACGCCCATTTGCTCACATGCTTCAATTCTGACTGGAGAAGTCTTTTAATCTGACGAGCCATTGAGCACACCCCCAGCGCGAAAGCTCAAGAGAGCGTAAATCAATACCGATAGACAGCTGGCTGCCACGCCATATCCCAGAAGCGTCAGCTGCCCCATATCGCTATACCCAAGGGCACATCCGACTCCAAGGTACGGCCCCGGAAGGAAGAAGATCCATCGCAAGGATGGTATAGGTGCCTGAAGGAAGGCTCCGTAGAGCGTCAAGCTCATGACAAATCCGACTATCACCACGGCCCCACTCAATACAGCGCTGCCCGTTATCCGATAGATGGTCACCGTCTCCAGCGCAACCGATATCACCAATACGGCGTTGACTATCATTGCAGGCAAAAATACAGTTAGTATGTTGTGCGAGTAGTTATGCCCTCCACGTATTATGGCTATTGCAAAAAGAAGAAGGCAAAGCGCGCTATACGCTGCGCCAATTATTAAAGCAGACGAAAATGCATGGGCTAGAGCCCCATAAAAGCGGTTGAGACCTCTTGCCGAAGAAATTCGGTGCCCCTCTTTATAGCCATGCTCCTGTAAAAGCACCAAACAAACGATGAGTGGAACGAACAGGGATGTACCGGCAAAAGCGCTGCGCGCAAGGGACTCATCAGGCGCAGAAGGATCGATTGCATTCCAGAGGAAACCAATATCCTCCCCACAAACGCCATAGCCAAAGGCGAGCAACGTTGTTCCGTTTTTTAGAAAGATGCCGAAGAGAAGGCCGAACGCCAGCATAAGCGCAAGACCAAACTTCGCCGGAAATATCCTGTGCAAACGCATCATATCTGCCTTTATGGGATGGATCGCCCGCTTCATAGCGAGACCGCCTTCATCAAGCGCCTGTAATACTCTTTTAGGGATGGCGCCTCATCCCTTATGACGTCCATCGATTCCTTTTTTAGCAGTTCACCGTCATGAAGAAACAGGCAGCTTGTTGCAACCGATGCCAGCTCATCCAAGTCGTGGCTAGAGATAAGCATGGTTTTGCCCTGCTCCCGATTCAATCGACCGATAAGGGCCCATATACTCTCGATGCCCAACGGATCCAATCCATTTGCCGGCTCATCGAAAATTAGTACGTCGGTGTCGCCCAATAAAGCCGTAGCTATATCCAGTCGCCGTTTCATTCCCAGAGAAAAACTGCTCACGCTCTTTTTCTCATCGACGTCCAGCCCGACTAGGCCCAAGACGCGAGGAACCTCACGTTTCTCATCGAGTCCCCATTCCGCACATCGGATCCGAAGATTCTCAGCCGCACTGAGGGATTGGTATGCTCCGCAGGAATCTGGCACATAGCCGACACGCGTCCGCATCAAGCTCAGCTCTTTTTTCGACTTGCCTCCAAAGAGCTCCACGCTCCCCGACGATGGCTCACAGAGGCCCAGCACTATTTTAATAAGCGTGCTTTTGCCCGCCCCGTTTGCACCAACAAGGGCGCAAAGCTCAGACTGATCCACCTCGAAGGAAACGTCATGCAAAACGCGGCGCCTCCCATAGCGCTTTGACACCCTTGATAGCCTTATCGTCGATGCGTTCATTGGCCTCCCGTTCCGCTTGATAGCAAAACCGCTCATATCGTTCCTTCTTTACTTTATCGTTTTCCATAGTTGTTATTGTTTTTCGATAACTCATATTTGCCAAGATAATCTAAAAGAAAGAACCCGTGTTAGACACGGGTCCCTTCACGCTGATATTTCGTTTTAGTTGTTCGCCTTAAGCTACTCGTCGCTCAAATCGACAGCAAAGACTGATGTCGGAAGCGACGCCTCATTGCCTCCGCCGTCCCGCATCTGCCTCACAACGTTTTTTGCACGCTCAACAATAAGCTCCTCAAGCTCTTTCTCACTCACGCGCTGAATAATATCTCCCGGTTGACAATCAAGCTCATCACAGATATCGAGGAGCGTCTTTAGGCGAATAGCTTTTATCTTTCCGTTTCTAAGCTTTGAAATATTAGCCGGAGTATGCCCCGTCGCCCGAATCAGATCAGCACTGGTCTTTCCGGTCTTAAGCAGCTGCGTCTCAAGCTCGATGATGAGATAGCTCATGTTTCCTCCTACACAAGCTCGTCAGACTGCTCTTGGAGCAGCGAGGCATAACTCCAGATCGCCGAGATAAATAAACAGACAACTGCGCCGATAAACGACCCCGCATCAAAGGTAGCGCCTTGGCAAATCTCAATAACGAAGGAATGAGGCACGATGTAAAGCTCCAGTCCGCCAATGGTGAGATTGACCGATCCATAGGCACCAACAAGCGAAACCGCGGCGTTAACAGCAAAGGCAAGCGCGAGAACACGGATAAGCCGCACATGCGTCTTGGTAAAGGGCGAGACGCCTCGCGAGATGTTACGGCTGATCCCGCACAGAACGACAAGCGAAATACCCATAACAAGCGCCATGCACAGTCCGCTTGGGATAACGATGCACCCGCCATCGAGAAGCGTCACGACACCGAAAGAATCGACAGAAGCAACGTTTGCAACCGCATACCAGATCACGTAAACAACCAACGCGGCAAAAGCGACGAGCATCCCTGCAAAAACGGCTGCCATGCAAAAACCGAGCTTCCTGATATTTTCGCCCGCCTTGGCCATACGCTGAACGCTGTTGGACATACACTCACCCTCATCGACTCTATCGTTATTCGAACGGTTTATCGAACAACGATATGGATTGCATGCGGAAAGCCCCGACAGTGTGCATAGGCAATTCACTAATCAGAAGAGGTGAGCGTGGATTTTTGGACACGTATCGAACGAGCGTGGATAATCTCCCACTTTGAGGCCGCCACCGGGCCTAAAACGGGAGATTATCCACGCTCATAGTCATCAAGGCTCACAGCCTCTTACTCGGCCGCCTCGCGCAGAGCCGACATCGTAGCCGCATATTGCTGCTGCAACGCATGCATCCCCTCGCGGGCGCCGTCAACGGCATCAGCGCCGCGCAGCGCTTCGGTTACCACGACCGCCGGCTCGTACAGATTATCGAATCCCAGGTTCTGGCTCACGCCCTTGAGCGTGTGCGCTGCCATAAACGCACTCTCGGCGTCTCCTGCCGCCATGGCAGCCTCCAGCTTGTCCATGCTCTCGTCATCCAAAAACTTGAGGGCAAAGCGGGCAAGCATTTCCCCGCCCATCAGCCGAGCGCACGCGTCGTCATAATTAGCGCCGATCTTCTCATACGCCTCACGCATGGAAATCATGGATTAAAAACTCCTTTGGTCAAACTAAATCGTGGGAAACGCGACGACGTCGGCGGGGCGTGCCAACGTCTCGGCAATTTGGTCTTGCACCTCGAGCAGGCAATCGAGCAGCAGCGGGTTAAAGGTGCCGCACTTACCGTCCAGGATCATCTGGATCGCCTCCTCGTGCGGGATAGCGTCCTTGTACACGCGCACGCTCGTCAGTGCATCGTACACGTCAGCCACCGAAACCACCTGCGCGGCGATGGGAATTTCGTCGCCCTTAAGGCCATCGGGATAACCCTTGCCGTCCCAGCGCTCGTGATGCCAACGCGCAATCTGGTACGCATATTCCATAAGCGCATTGCCGGCGTGATGGCTGCCCAGCTCGAGCAGCATGTTGGCGCCAATCGTGGTATGCGTCTTCATAATCTCGAATTCCTCGGGCGTGAGGCGCCCGGGCTTGTTGAGGATCGCATCGTCAATCGACATCTTGCCGATATCGTGCAGCGCCGAAGCCAGGGCGATCGTGGAGCGTTCCTCATTGTCGAGGGAGATCGTGCCGCTACGCTGGACCAGATAGCCAAGCAGCAGCTCGGTCAGCTTTTCGATGTTCGTAACGTGCCTACCGCTCTCGCCGTTGCGAAGCTCCATGACGCCGGCCATGATGTCGATGAGCATGCGACTGTTCTTGACGCGCTCGTTGTACTGTTGGGACAGCAGGTTCGTCAGGCGGCGCTGTTTGGCGTACAGGCGGATGGTGTTGCTTACGCGGCGGCGCACGACACGGGAGTCAAACGGGCGGTTGATATAGTCCGAGGCGCCCAGCTCGTACGCGCGCAGAACCGCATCATCGGAATCTTCGCTCGAAATCATGATGACAGGCAGATTATCGATACCCGATCGGCGCGACAGATCGGCCAGCACCTCAAAGCCGCTTATGCCCGGCATCACAATGTCCAGCAGCACGAGCGACAACTCATCGCCATAGCGGTCGACCATGTCGAGCGCCGCACGACCGTTATCGGCCTCGAGGATGCAATGCTCGTCCTTGAGCATCTCGCTGAGAATGGCTCGGTTCATCTCGGAGTCATCGGCGATAAGCACCAAAGGCTTTTCGCTTTGGAAGGCCTCGATGGAATCGGCATCGGTCACGACCGTACCGGCTTTTGCCTTAGCGCGGCTCAGTAACTGAGCAGCGCGGCCAACGCCCTCATCGACCGTCTCGCCATGAATGCGAACGCCACCAACACATGCCGTCAAGCTCACGTACTCATGGCCCGGAATAATCGTGGAATGAACGGCATCGGACACCTGATGCAGGCGACGGGTGAAGTCATCGGAGGGAATATTGGGCATGACAACCACAAACTTGTCGCAGCCATAGCGCACAAGCTCGTCAGTCGAACGGATTCCGCTGCGTATGGCTGTCGCCACAGCACCGAGCGCAAGGTCGCCGGCATGACGGCCACACGTATCGTTGAAGACCCTAAAATCATCAAGGTCGATCACCGCAACGCCGGCATTCACGCGGGTGCTACGGAGCTTTTCCTCGTAATATCGGCGATTGCGCACATTCGTCAGCACGTCGGTGTAGACAAGGTCCTCTTCTGCGGCCTCTTGCTCATCGATCGGACGCACCATCAGCAAGACGTGAGGCTCGCCCTCGACCTTCAAAGGGCGTAGACGGGCGCGGTACTCAGTGCCATCATTGAGCAGTTGCTCCGACACCTCATCGGAGTCTGCCAAAGCCTCAAGACTTGACTGACGCAGACAAGGACACCGATCACCGGCGAGCAGGCAGTTAGGCTCACTCTTAATCTGATCGGCCGACAGCAAACGCACCATGGGGTAGGTCTTCGCGACACGGGCGACCTCGGCGGCAGCCTCCTCGTCGGTTAGATTGACCTCGTGATTATTGAGCATATGGGGCCCTTTCGATAGTTTCGCATGGTAGCGGTGGGTTCCAAGTGTTACAAGGGCAACACCTTGCCGATGCAGGTAAGCACGTGAATGCTGCCACATTCTTATGAGTTGGCAGACGGCGCGATTGAAGCCGCAGACGCGAGGTTTTGAGCACGTTTGTTAATACGGCCGAAACGTTTGCGGATGAAGCCTGCTTTGGCTATTGCGGATGCTAGAGCCCCAGGATGCCACGGACAGCCCGGGCAGCCGCTGCCGGGCGATCGCGCAGACCGTTATGCGCGCCCGGGATCGTCACGAGAGGGCAATCGAGATATTCGGCAGCCGCTCGCGTGCCAGCCTCGCGGGGCGTGCCAATCGAGAGCTCGCCTAGGAGCACGGCGGCCACCGTTTTCGACGCGCGAACGCTATCCCAATCGGGAACGCAGGTCATAGTAATCCCGTATTCGTTTGCCATGAAACTGCGGCCGTTGCGCAGGGCATGCTTGGCTTCTGCCTCGGTCGTTCCAGGAGCCTCGGGGTCCAAGTCGCCGAGGGCTCCCAAGAAAAGCCGGAGCGCCCTTGAAACCTTTCCAGCCGCAATCATATCGAGCAAAACCGGAGCTGCGCCCATGCCGACGCCTTCGGCCGACACAGCCGGCTCATGCAGAATCGCACGGGCGACGAGATGGGGTTCAGTGCGAAGAAGCTCCAGCGCCACCAACGTACCGGCGCTGTGCGCAAGCACATTTGTCGGAGCGCCAACGTGTTCGATCACGGCCTGCAGGTCGGCGGCCTGAGCGGCAAGATCATAGCTGCCGTCTGCCGCTTCGCTGCTGCCACCACAGCCGCGGCGGTCGTAGGCAATGACGCGGTAGTCACAGGCGAGCTCGCGGGCGATACCGTCAAAAAAGACGCCGTCAACACAAGCGCCGTGCACGCACACCAAGGCAGGAGTATCAGGCGACACATCCGGGCCGGCATATTCGCGACAGGCAATCGTGGTGCCCGCATTCTCGACCGTAAAATCCATGTTGTGCCCCCATCATCAATGCTCATCCAGTTGCACGTCAGCACGGTTGGATGGACCCGCATTGCTTTACGCCTTGTTAACAGATTAACTGTACCCGACCCGAGGCTTTTCATGGCACGGCATCATGAGCGACGTGAAAAAACGAAACTTGTAAAGCAAGAGCCCACACCTTGCTTTGGAGCCGATGCTATGCTTAGGCACAATTGTCTTGAGGAGCATATGCCTATGTCTACGTTTTTGAATGCCAGCCCCATCTTTGGGCCCGTTCGCAGCCGTCGCCTTGGTCTCTCGCTCGGCGTCAACATGATGCCGGCCAGCGGCAAAATCTGCACGTTCGACTGCATCTACTGCGAGAACGGCCTCAACGCCGAGCGCCCCTGCCATGAGCCGTATAACACGGCTGCCGTGGTACTCGAAGCGCTCGAGGCAAAGCTGCGCGAGATGGCAGCCGAGGGCGAGCCCCCCGATGTAATCACCTTCGCAGGCAACGGCGAGCCCACCGCCGCACCGGAGTTTCCACAGGCCATCGCCGGCGCCGTCGCGCTGCGCGATCAGCTAGCCCCCAACACCAAGATTGCCGTGCTTTCCAACGGCACGCGCGCCGACCAGCCCGCTGTGCACGATGCGCTCATGATGGTCGACGACAACATTCTTAAGCTCGATACCGTCGACCCGGCGTTTATCCAGCTGCTCGACCAGCCCGTTGGCCCCTATGACGTCGAGCACCAGATCGAGACGTTCGCAGGCTTTAACGGTCATGTCATTATCCAGACGATGTTTTTGAGCGGTGAGTACCGGGGCAAGTCTCTCGATAACACCGGCGAGGAGTACGTCGGCCCTTGGCTCGCGGCGCTCGAGCGCATTCGTCCGCAGGAGGCGACCATCTACACGGTCGCGCGCGAGACACCAGTCGCCGGCCTTGCCAAAGCAGCGCCCGAGGTGCTCGACGCCATTGCCGCGCGCGTGCGCGCCCTCGGTATTCCCTGCCAGGTGAGCTACTAGCGCGGCCGCCCGCCAGCAGCTAAATTAGCCCCATCCCAAATGAGCTGGTCTGCGGGTGGGCTATACTAGCTGCGGATGAAAGGAAGTTAGCCATGTATGACAAAGGACCCGTGCCCGGCCGCAACGACGCTTGCTGGTGCGGCAGCGGCAAGAAATACAAGAAATGCCATAGCGCCTTTGATGAGCGCCTCGAGCGCTTGTGGGAAGAAGGCTGGGAGGTTCTGCCTCGCACGCTCTACAAGACTCCCGCCGATATCGAGGGCATCAAGCGCTCGGCAGCCATCAACGTGGGCGTGCTCGATTATGTGGGCGAGCATATCGCCGCAGGCATGACCACCAACCAGATCGACCAGATGATCTACGACTACACCGTCGAGCACGGTGGCACGCCGGCCGACCTCAACTACGAGGGCTACCCCAAGAGCGTGTGCACCTCGATCAATGATGTGGTCTGCCACGGCATTCCCTGCGATACGGACGTGCTGCACGAGGGCGACATCATCAACGTGGACTGTTCCACGATCCTAGACGGCTACTTTAGCGACTCGAGCCGCATGTTCTGCATCGGCGAGGTCTCGGCCGAGCGCCAGCGCCTGGTCGATGTCACCCGCGCCAGCGTGGAAGCGGGTCTGGCGGCCGTCAAGCCATGGCTGCCACTGTCCGTTATGGCCGAGGCCGTGCAAAAGACCGTCGAGGACGCCGGTTTTAGCGTGGTGCGCGAGTACGGCGGACACGGCATCGGTAAGGAGTTCCACGAAGACCCATTTGTGGGCTTTACCACCGAGGCGCCCGATGTGGATACCATCATGGCCCCGGGCATGGTCTTTACCATCGAGCCTATGGTCAATGCCGGAGCGCCCGACATCAAGATTAGCAAGGGCGACGGCTGGTGCGTGCGCACCAAGGACGGCAGCGATTCGGCCCAGTGCGAGGTACAGCTCGTGGTGACCGAGGACGGCTACGAACTGCTCAGCTGGTAGCCGTGGATGCGCCGGGCTACGCGATGGATATGTTAACCATCACGAAGCCCGGCGTTTTTTAGCGTTTTACCTGGTAAAACCTGCCAAAATAAACCTGTCCCTTTTTGGCAGGTCGAGCGGAGAGGACTGTTTGTGAACATCCTGGTTTTGCTGCCCGTCAATGACCGCCATCGCGCAATTCTTGAGTCGAGCGCTCCGGGCGAGGACTTTATCTACACGAGCGCCGACGCCATCACGCGCGAGCAGGTCGCCGACGCCGACGTGATCTTGGGCAACATCGACTCTGACATGCTCACGGCATGCGAGCATCTCCAGCTGCTGCAATTGCAGACCGCCGGCTATGACGACTACCTTGCCGCCGGCACCGTGCCGGCCGACGCCAAACTGTCTTGCTCGGTGGGCGCCTACGGTCAGGCTGTGAGCGAGCACATGTTTGCCATGGTCCTTTCCATGATGAAGCGCCTGCCCGGCTATCACGACTTGCAGCGCGAGCATCGCTGGGAGGATTTGGGGCCGGTCACCTCGCTCAAAAACGCCAATGTGCTGGTGCTGGGCGCGGGCGATGTCGGTGGCCACTTCGCCACGCTCTGCCGCAGCATGGGCGCGCACGTCCGCGGCATCAAGCGCCATCCGCTCGTCTACCCCATTGTGTTTGAGGACATGGACGGCATGGATGCCCTGCCCGAGCGCCTGGCCGAGGCTGACATCGTTGCATCCTTTATGCCGAGCACACCCGAGACCCGCGGCCTGGCGAACGCCGAGTTCTTCGCCGCGATGAAACCGGGTGCCTTCTTTGCCAACGGCGGCCGCGGCGATCTTGTGGTCGCCGACGACTTGGTTGCCGCTCTGGAATCGGGACATCTCGCCGGCGCCGCGGTCGACGTCACCGACCCCGAGCCGCTGCCTGAGACAAGCCCCCTGTGGGATGCGCCCAACATGCTCATCACGCCGCACGTCTCGGGCTGGTTCCACCTAGCCGCCACGCTCAACAACGTCGTCGACATCGCCGCGGAGAACCTGCGTCATCTGCAAGCCGGCGAGACCCTGCGCTGCTGGATCGAACATTAGATTGTTCCGGCGTTTTACCAAACGCCGGAACCCCTCGACGCTGCGACCCCGCCGTTTGGCCAATCTGCCGTTCAATTTCAAAGGCGCGACCAGAAGGTCAGCGCCTTTTCATTTCACGGCACCTTGGCGCAAACGGCGGGCTCTCGCTGACTTTTGTTCGACCTGCGGGATCTTCAAATTGCTAGAGCGTTGCTAAGTAATTCTTTGCGTCTTCTACACTCATTGCTGCGACGGGAGCATGCGAACAGAGCTTGACATCGTTGGTGACCAGTAAATCTGCTTGAGCGCGTATCGCTGCCGCAATGATTAAATCGTCTTCGTAATCGCTATGGAGCTCACGCTGTCTGCTCGCCATCCAGATGTCGCTCAGGTCACAGGGCACTGGCGTGGCAAGCTGCGACAGCACGCTAAGACAATCCCATGCAAGCGAAGTCGCTACCGTAGCGGCATACTGGGAAAGCGAACCGTGCTCTCGCCGATACCATGCCTTATGTTCACTTGAAATCAAATAGAACAGGTCTTTGGACGATGTCGCCGCGTACAGCAAATCAACCTGTGCCGTGCATGCATCGCGTAAAAACTCAATCGCCACCGAACGACCACGTCGTGAGGGAATGAAGTAATCGAGCCACACGTTGGCGTCAACCAAGATGCGCTTTGGAGTCTCACTCATAGAGCCAGCTCATCTCCTCGCCATAGCGATCCGCATAGGCATTCCGTTTGAGCTCTTCGTCGTCCGATGGCTGAGCCTTGACCATATCGATTCCCGACTCACAGCAAGCGGCAGCGAACAGCTTCGACCCCTGATCCATGAGCTCGAGCTTACGTTTGGCGGCCTTTTCGCGCTCGCGCTGTTCCGCCCGGGCACGACTGGGCAGCAGGATATCCTCGAGCGCACCGGGGCGATCGGCCAGCGACGCTGCAAGCTGCCAGAGCGCTCGCACCGCTTGGCTCGGCGTCATACCGGCCTTGGAGAGAGCAGCGTCGCCGCTCCTTTTAAGATCGGCATCGAGACGCACGTTGATCTGAGCGGCCGTTGTAGTCATGATCCCTCCTTACCACTCCAAAATCATCATAAAACACTATGTTAAATACGTAAAGCATGTATAGCATTTTGAAGCATAGCCGTATCCTGCGCACCAAAAGCCGCCGAGGCGCACTGCACCTCGGCGGCTACGCATCACCGATGTAGTTCGGTTTTACCCTTTGCATTTGCCCAGATAAAACCTGCCAAAATTAACATCCCTTTTTGGTAGGTTTTAGAGCTCAACGCTTTCGGCGCCGTTGATGTTCAGGTCACGCTCGTAGAAGGCCGTGAGGGCGCGGATGGCGTATACCACGTCGCGCACGCCACCGGTCTCGTAGCTAGAATGCATGGCCAGCTGAGGCAGGCCCACGTCCACGGCATGCATGCTCGCCTGCATATTGGACAGATTGCCGAGCGTGGAGCCGCCGGCCATGTCGCTCTTGTTGGCGAAGGCCTGCGTGGGCACGTCGGCGTCATCGCAGATGGCCTGGAACACCGCGCGGCTAAAGGCATCGGTGCAGTAGTGCTGGTTGGCGGCTTCCTTGATGACGATGCCGCCGTTGAGCACAACCTGGTTGCGGGCGTCGCACTTCTCGGCGTGGTTGGGGTGCACGGCATGCGCGTTGTCGCAGCTCACGAGCATCGAAGCGGCAAGCGCACGGTGGTACGACTCATCGTCAAAGCCCAGCGATCCGTTGATGCGGCGCAGCGCGTCGGCCAAGAACGTCGACATGGCGCCCTGCTTGGTCTCGGAGCCAACCTCCTCGTTATCGAAGCAGCAGAAGACCGAAACGTCGTGCGCATTCTCGGCACCCAAAAATGCCTGCAGCGAGGTGTAGGTGCAGGCCAGGTCGTCGAGCTTGGGCGTCGAGATAAACTCGTCGGCCCAGCCCCAAATGCGCGCATCCTGACGATTGACCAGGAACAGATCGCGGCCCAGAATCTGCTCGGGCTCAACGTCCAGCTCTTCGGCGATCAGGGCATCGAAGTCACCCTGCTTAAGCTCGCCGGCGCTGATGAGCGGGCACAGGTCGACAGCTCGGTTGGGCGCAAAGCCCTCGTTAACGCCACGATTCATATGGATGGCAAGGCTCGGGATAATGGCAACTTCGCGCTCGGTAGCGAGCAAGCGGCTCTCGATACGGTCGCCCTCGCGCACCAGCACGCGGCCCGCAAGTGCCAGCGGGCGATCGAACCAGGTGTAGTCGATCATGCCGCCGTAGGCCTCGGTGTTCAGGCGCAGCGTCTCGCCCGCGCCGTCGAACTCGGGCACGGCCTTAACCTTAAACGTCGGCGAATCGCTGTGTGACGCCGTGAGTTGAAAATGATAGTCGCCGGCAACGCCGTCCTCGCCCCACGTCGCGGCCAGGTCCTCGCCCACCTTAAAGGCAACGACGCTCGAGGTGTTGCGCTGCGTGTAATAACGCCCGCCCGGTTCGATATCCCACGCCGCATTCTCGGGCAGGTAGGTAAAGCCCGCCTCGTCGAGCTCGGCCATAATGGTCGCCGCCGTATGGAACATGCTGGGGCATGCCTCGATAAAGTCGATAAGGTCGTTGGCGGCCTCGATATCGTCGGCCGTCACATGCGCGCGCTCGGGCGTTTCCTGATCCGTCATGCTCTCCCCTTTCGCTGGGTTGATGGTCCCCTCCAGCATACCCCGCCACGCCAGTGCCGCACTCTTCATTCCGTGCTTAATTCCGCACCGCTCACCAAGTTGAGCCATCATGCCCGCGCTCCTTTTGCGACAATTGCGCTAACAGGACGAGAGGAGCCGTCATGAAGCCACGTAACATTGCCATCACCTGCGGTGTTGCAGGAACCGCCGTCGGCCTTGCCGCTGCCGCCGGCATCGTTTACCGCAAGCAAATCAAGTCCGCCGCGTCGCTCAAACGCTTGACCGGCTACGCGGATGGCTATGACCTGTACGCAATCGACATTGCCTACGACTACGATCTTGATCGCATCATCGCCGCTGGCGTGCGCGATGACCAGGCATACATCGATGCCGTGGTGGCACAGGTGCTGCCCGGTGTGCCGGCACATGTCCAGGCACCCCAGTTTGCCTGCAGCGCCTTTGTCGCCGTAGATGCCGAAGGCCGCGTGCGCACCGGTCGCAATTACGACTTTAAGGACGACACCTCGGCGCTGCTGGTGCGCAATCACCCACGCGGCAGCTATGCCTCCATCGGGTTTGCCGCCCTTAACAACCTGGGCGATAACACTCCGCTTGACTCCGTCGGCGGACGCGCTGCGGCGTTGATGGGCCCGTTTGCCCAGCTCGACGGCGTCAACGAATGTGGCGTGTCCATTGCCGTGCTCACCCTGGATTCCAAACCCTGTGACCAGGACACGCAGCGCCCCGTCATCAACACTTCGCTCGCCATCCGCCTGGTACTCGACCGCGCGGCTACCACGCAGGAGGCCGTCGACCTGCTTTCTGCCTACGACATGCACGCCATGGCCGGACGCGACTACCACTTCTTTATCAACGACGCCGCCGGTGACGCGCGCGTAGTAGAGTGGGATCCGCGCGATCCGGACCGCGCTTTCAAAGCGACTCCTGTACGCCAGGTTACGAACTTCTACGCCTGCTATGGCGACGAAGTGCTGCCCAACCAAAAGAATGGCGAGCTGGGCCATGGTAAAGAGCGCGCCGTCGCAATCGCCGATGTCCTCGACACCCATGCCGGCGCCCAAGACGAGGCAGTCGCTTGGAAGGCCCTACGCGCTGCAGCGCAAGAGCCCAATCCGGAAGACATCACCAGCAACACGCAGTGGTCGGTCGTCTTTGACAACACCGAGCCCGCTGCCGCCATCACGCTGCGCCGCCATTGGGGCGACGTCGACGCCTTCGCGTTGTAAGGAGCCAGGCCCGTCGTCCTTACGCTCGCCTGACGCTGCTTACATTTCTATACATTTGAGCTAACACGTTTTACCCCTGTATCAACAGTGTGCGGGGGTAAACTTATGCGCATGTTATAACTTGCCCGGAAGGATTCACCATGCTTAGGATCGGTCTTCTTACTAGTGGCGGCGACTGCCAGGCGCTCAACGCCACCATGCGCGGCATTGTCAAAACGCTTATGACCAATAGCGAAGAGCCTATTGAGATCTATGGTTTTGAGGACGGCTACCAGGGCCTTATCTACAGCAGGTTCCGCGTCATGACGCCCGCCGATTTTAGCGGCATCCTCACCCGCGGCGGCACCATCCTGGGCACGAGCCGCACGCCGTTCAAGCGCCTGGACATTCCCGAGGCCGACGGCGTCGAGAAGGTGCCCGCAATGGTCCACACCTATCATAAGCTGCAGCTCGACTGCCTGTTTATGCTGGGCGGTAACGGCTCCACCAAGACCGCCAACCGCCTGCGCGAAGAGGGCCTCAACGTTATCGCCCTGCCCAAGACCATCGATAACGACACCTGGGGCACCGAGCTGACGTTTGGCTTTACGAGCGCCATCGACGTCGCCACCAAGTGCATCGACGACATCCACACCACTGCCTCGAGTCACGGCCGCGTGTTTGTCATCGAGATCATGGGCCACAAGGTCGGTTGGATTCCGCTGTATGCCGGCGTCGCGGGCGGCGCGGACGTCATCCTGATTCCCGAGATCCCCTACGACATGGACAACGTCATCAAGACCATCGAGCATCGCATGGAGACCGGCAGCCGCTTTACCATCGTAGCCGTCGCCGAGGGCGCTATCTCCAAGGAGGACGCGGCGCTGTCCAAGAAGGAGTACAAGAAGAAGCTTGCCGAGCGCACGAGCCCGTCGATCGTGTACGACATCGCCAAGGAGATCGAGGCCAAGACCGGCCGCGAGACCCGCGTCGCCATCCCCGGCCATACGCAGCGCGGCGGTCAGCCCGACGCCCAGGACCGCATCTTTGCGACCCAGTGCGGCGTCGAGGCGGCACTCGGCTGCCTGCGCGGCGAGTTTGGCTACATGATCGCCCTGCGCGACGGCAAGATGTGCCACATGCCGCTCGAGGATGTCGCTGGCAAGCTCAAATATGTCGACCCCCAGAGCGATCTGGTGCGCGAGGCCAAGGCGCTGGGCATCAGCTTCGGCGACGAATAACCTCGGCTGGAACCGCCCCCATCGGAGACCCCAGGGCTTACCTCCCAAATCGTCCTCGGACATGTCAGGACCCCGCCGTGCGCTTCGCGCGGCGGGGTCCTTCCGTCCTGCGGAAAGATTTGGGAGGTAAGCCCTGGGGCCTCCTGCGGTAACTAGGGAGGCCGAGGCTATTCGTCTTCTTGCTGCAAGTGCGTGGGCTGAGATTTTGGGATGTTGCAAGCTCTTAGCTGAGAGTAGCACTGACATTTGTCCTGAAATGGCTGGTCGTTAGGGGTTGCTACCGGTAGTTGCGGTAGGGTCGGAGCAGATTCTAACTAGAAATGGTGGTCGCCACCGGTTGTTCTCGGCATACTCGGCTCATTCGATTACGATCACCACATGAAAGGAACTGCTATGGATCTTGCGATGGCACAGCGGCTCGTTGATCGCCGCAAGGCTGCCGGGCTTTCTCAGGAGGCGCTTGCCGCCCAGCTGGGCGTGAGTCGTCAGGCTGTCAGTAAATGGGAGCGCAGCGAATCTTCGCCCGATACCGATAACCTTATTGCGCTCGCCGCGCTGTATGACGTGTCGTTGGACGAGCTGTTATATGGGGAGGCGGCCAACGATGCCGACGACCTGAAGGACGGTAGCGCCGACACCGAGACGGCGGATGTGGCTGACGAGGCTGAAGATTCTGCCGAGCACGCCGATTGCGGCGACAAACCACTTGTCGATATTTCCCTCGCGCGCGGTATCCACGTCATTGATCCCAATAAAGGCGAGGAAGTCCATGTTGGCTGGAGCGGCATCCATGTGACCAACGAGCGCAAGGGCGAAGAGGTGCATGTGGGGCCGGACGGCGTGCATATCGATACGCTTGAGGACGATGGACATAGCGTACGCACCAATGACGACGGCACCGTCACCATCGACGGCGAGACGTTTTCCAGCTGGAAGGAAGCACACGACAAGCTCGACCATCATGGCAAGCATTTCCACACCAAGGTCGGACGTGCATGGAACAAATTCCCCTTCCCCGCACTTGTTACTCTCGCCTATCTGGTGCTCGGCATTGTCTACGGCACATGGGGCATGGGGCTTTTCCTCGTCTTTCTGGTTCCCGTCTACTACGCGATTGGTGACTTCATCGATCGGCGCCACCTGTCTAAGCTGATCGAGGCCATCTACCCGGCAGCCGCCATCGCTTGGTTCCTCTACATGTGGCTCTGTTTGGGACAGCCCCATCCTGCATGGATCATCCTCATCACGATTCCCGTCATAAAGGCGCTCATGCGCTGGTGCCGCAAACAATGGAAGCACCGCAAACAGGCCTAACACGCTCCGACCCACCAGCACCCAACCGCCCCCGCCCTTCTCCTAAGTTGCGGTGAGATAGGGACTGTTTTGAAGCTCCAAAGCGCCAAACAGTCCGTATATCACCGCAACTTACAAACAACTGGGTCAGTTCCGGCACGGAGATTAGCATTGAGCTGACCGCGCGCCAAGAAAAGGGCCTATTTACTACGTTTAACTCGAGAGGGCCGACCATACCCGCCTTTTCCGAAAACTGGCAAGCCATCTACCTGCGGTTTTAATTTCATAATCTTTGTCACGGTCGAGGGTGTGGTAGCAAACGTAGTAGATAGGCCCATTTTGTGGCATACGACCCATACAAGCCCAATCTCGAAGGCCAAAGAGAGCCTCTCATCCACGCCTGCGAGCGAAAACCAAATAGAATGAAAGGCAAATGGAAAGCCCGTTTGACGGGGCAAACGCCGGGCCACCTAATGGTTGTCCGGCGTTTGCCCAGATAAAACCTGCCAAAATAAACCTGTCCCTTTTTGGCAGGTTACTCGGCGCTCTTGAGGGCGCCGACCATGTCGATCTTGTTGAGGGTACGGTTGGTGGCGAGGTTGACGATAAACGTAAAGCCGAAGGAAAGCACCACGGCGAGCACGTAGCTTAGCGGCTCGACCTCGACGTCAAAGTACAGCGACGGCATCTGCAAAATGTACGTAAAACTCTCGGCCAGCAAGCCGCCCAGCGGTACGCCCAGCGCGGCACCAATCGCCGTGAGGATCAACGTCTCCTTGTTGACGTAGTGGTGCACCTCGCCACGGCGGAAGCCCAGCACCTTAATGGTCGCCAGCTCGCGCTCGCGCTCGGAGATATTCGTATTGGACAGCGTAAACACCACCACAAACGACAGGCACGCCGCCATAAAGGTCACGAGCACCACGACCGAATTGATAATCGTAAAGTTCGCCTCATAGTTTTCCCAATGCTCGGCCGTACTCGAAATCGTAAGCCAACCGTCACTCTTAAGATTCTTGCTAAACGCAATCTGGTCGGCCGACGAACCCTTAAGCAGCACAAAGACGCCGTTAAGGCGTGCACTTCGACCGAACGCGCGCTCATAGGTGCCCTGCGTCATGTAAAGCGTGTTGCCCAGATAGTTGAGCGAGATGTCGCTGACTTTGACCTTGGCAACATTGAGCGACGAATCCTGGACGTGTGCCGTATCGCCCGGCTTGATCCCCAGCACCAGCTGAGAGCTCTTGCTCAAATACACATCCCCGTCACGCAGGGCGAGCGGTTCTTTGGACTCGTCCTCTAGGCGCACGTAGTCATCCAGGTCGTTCGTGCGGTCATCGGGCACCACGATCAGCTGCACGGTCTCGCTCTTTCCGCCGAATGTAAAGGTAACGTTGTCGGTCATAATCGGCAGCGTCGAAGTCACGGTCACGTTGGAATCCTTGGCTGCACTGCGCTCATCCAACGCCGCGCACGTCTGCGAAAAATCATCGGGATTGGCGACCGCCAGCAAATCGTAGCGTGTGATGTGCCCGTACTGCTTGGGCGACAGCGCGACCGACGTATCACGGATGCCCATACCGCAAATCACAAGCGCCGTGCAGCCCGCAATGCCAAAGATGGTCATAAAGGCGCGCTTTTTGTAGCGGAACAGGTTGCGTGCAGCGACCTTGTTCAAAAAGCCCATGCGGTGCCAGATAAAGCCAATGCGCTCGAGCAGAATGCGCGAGCCGGCGCGCGGAGCCTTGGGGCGCATGAGCGAGGCAGGGGTCTCGGCCATCTCGTGGCGGCAGGCGATAATCGTGGCTCCCACCACGCCCACGGCAAACAGCGCCACCGAAACGATCGAGGACACGATGTCGTACGAAAGCAGCATCTGGGGCAGCGAGTACATGTCGTCGAACACCGTAAACAAGAACAGCGGCAGACCCACAAATCCGATGATATTGCCGAGCACGCCACCGATCAGACACGCCCACAGCGAGTAGTCCACATATTTGGACAGGATGCGCCCGCGTGAATAGCCGAGCGCCTTGTACAGGCCAATAAGCGTGCGCTCCTCCTCGACCATGCGGGTGGCGGTGGTGAGACTGATAAGCACGGCGACGATAAAGAAGATGAACGGGAACACCGTGGCGATGGCCTCGATCGAAGAACTATCGCTCTCGACGCTCGAGTAGCTTGCGATATTGCCGCGGTCCTGGATGTACCAGGTGCATTCGCCCAGGTCAGAGAGCTCGGCGCGGGCATCGGCAAACTGCTGGTCGGCGGCGGCACGGCGCTGGTCCAGGTCGGCTTGCGCCTGCGCACGCTCGTCGCTGCCCTCGGCCATGCGATTGATGTTGTCCTGCTCGATCCCAAAGACCATATTCGCCTGACGCTCAGCTGCGTCCAAGCTCGCCGGTGTGTCGACCGTCAGCTCCTGGGCGCGCGCCTTCTCACGCTCCTCGCGGATCTTCTCGATATTGCCCTTGACCTCATTGATCTTTGCCGAGTAGGCATCCGAATAGGAGTTGAGGCTCTTGGCTCCCTCGACGACCACGTGGACAGCGGAGTAGGAAGAAGATGTCGCGGCATCCTCGCTCACGTAGAACTTGTAGTCCGCAGTCGAAGCAGCGCGAAAGGCGTTGACTGTCGAGTCGGAGCTCACGTCGGTAGGATCGAGAACCTCGGCCGTGATGGTGTAGTCCCCATCGGCAAACTGGTCCTTGGCGCTTTGGTTCGACGAGCTCGCATCGTTGGCGGCAAAGCTCACCGTATCGCCGATTTTCTTGCCCGAAGCCTTCAAAAAACGTGAGGTCACTGCCACTTCGCCCGAAGTCTCGGGCAGCTCGCCGCGCACTAGCACCGGTTGGTCAATATTCTCTTTGGAGAGGCTCTGTACGACGACACGCTCGCGCGTCGTACCCACGGCGGTATAGGCGGTCTCGGTATAGATGCCCTCGGCCGTCTCGACGCCATCGACCTCTTGGATCGCGGCAATATCGTCATCGGTCAGACCATAGGTCGACTGCACGTTGATGTCATAGACATTCTGCTGGTCAAAATAGGCGTCGACCGAATCACACAGGTCCTCGCAGCCCGCCTTAAGGCCGCACATCACGCTCACGCCAAGCGCGGTGATCACAACGATAGACAAGAAGCGTTTGAGGCTGCCGCGAATCGTGCGGTAGATGCCACGGCGAAAAACCGTCGGCACCATATCGTTTGAGCTTTGGGCGGTACGGTAGGTCGTAAAATCCTGCTCGCGCTCCGTGTTCTGCGCGTCGCGGCGTTGACTGTTTTGGCGGTCCTGATTCATGGGCGCTACCACTCGATCGTCTCGATAGGCACAGGATTTTGCTGGATCGTCTCGCTCTCCACGCGGCCGCTCTTAAAGCGGATCAGGCGATCGGCCATGGGCGCCAGCGCAGAGTTGTGGGTGATGATGATGACCGTAATGCCTTGCTTGCGGCAAGTGTCCTGTAGCAGCTGCAAGATCTGCTTGCCGGTTTTGTAGTCGAGTGCACCCGTAGGCTCGTCGCACAAAAGCAGCTTGGGGTTCTTAGCCAGCGCGCGGGCGATGGATACGCGCTGCTGCTCGCCGCCCGAAAGCTGCGCCGGAAAGTTAGCGAGGCGGTCGCCCAGGCCAACCTGGCGAAGCGTTTGCTCGGCATCGAGCGAATCGGGGCAGATCTGCGCCGCGAGTTCGACGTTCTCAAGCGCCGTCAGGTTAGGGACCAGATTGTAGAACTGAAAGACAAAGCCAACATCGGCGCGACGGTATTCCACAAGCTGAGCCTCGTTGGCAGAGCTCACGTCACGCCCGTCCACCGTCACGGTGCCAGAAGTTGCCGTGTCCATGCCGCCCAGAATGTTGAGGGCCGTGGTCTTGCCGGCACCCGAAGCACCCAAAATGATGGCGAGCTCGCCGCGCTCGACCGTAAAGCTCGCGCCGTCGAGCGCGTGGATGCGGGCATCGCCCTCGCCGTATGCCTTGATGACGTCTTTGAATTCGATATAGGCCATCGATTAATTCCCATCTGGTCGGATAACTCTTTAGTATTACCCATTTCCCACCTACCAAAAAGGGACAGGTTTATTTTGGCAGGTTTTATATGGGGAAACGGCAGCTATAGATAGGGCGCCGGGGAGGCCGAGAAATCATCAACGGGGTCAGGCCGACCGCCAAACACAACGCACGCATCTCAATCTGTCAGCCAAATCATTCGAACAGCTGTTCGTTTCTATGATATGATTCAACTATCTAAGCAGGCCAATACGCAGAAAGGCGGCCAACATGGCGTTCGACTTTAAGAAGGAATGCAAGGAGCTCTACAAACCTGCAAGCAAGCCGAGCATCGTAACAGTCCCGCCTATGAGCTACGTTGCCGTTCGCGGAAAGGGCGACCCAAATACCGAAGGTGGCGAGTATCAAAACGCCCTGCCGCTACTTTACGGCATCGCCTATACCGTCAAGATGTCGAAGAAAGGCTCAAGGAGTATCGAGGGCTATTTCGACTTTGTGGTACCGCCGCTCGAGGGTTTCTGGTGGCAAGAGTCCCCGAGCGGCGGCATCGATTATGTACGCAAGGACAATTTCAACTTTATCTCGTGCATCCGCCTGCCCGATTTCGTCACCCGAGATGACTTTGACTGGGCAGTCGCGGAAGCCACGACCAAAAAGAAACTGGACTTTTCCGCCGTCGAACTGCTTAAAGTTGACGAGGGTCTCTGCGTTCAATGCATGCACACCGGGCCCTACGACAACGAACCGGCGACCGTAGACGCTATGCATGAATACACGACCGAGCTGGGCTATGTTCCCGACTTCTCAGACACCCGTTTACATCACGAAATCTATCTCTCCGATCCACGCAAATGCGCACCGGAGAAACTTAAGACCGTGGTTCGTCATCCTATCAAGCGCGCTGAATAGCGTGGGGCGTCATTTCACGCGCTAGGTTTTAAGCCGGCCAACCAGCCGCCTCCTAGGCCGTCCGGTAATTATCTTGACGCGGCCCGTCGCATCTTATAAGTTTGTTTTGCTAAAGCTGGAAAGCCTCTCAACGATGCGCAACTCCAGCTCTTTTTCTATCAAGAGAGCAAGTGTCGGAAAGCAAAATGTCAGAAAGCAGCGCTTCGAGCAGAATCAAACGCCTGGTCAACACCTATAGCGGTCTCGTGCTCATGGGCGCCGTCGGAATCCCTATCGGCGTTATCGTTGGCGCCATCTGTGCCCTTTTTGGTCGTGTGCTCCTGGCAATCGGCGCCTTCCGTGACGAGCACATCGTACTGCTCCTTCCCTTCCTCGCCCTCATGGGCTTGGCCATCGTATTTGCCTACCTCACCTGGGGCAAAGGCACCGATCGGGGCATGAGCTTAGTATTCGACGTAGGTCACGGACGCGAGGACGCCATCTCCCCGCGTCTGGTGCCGCTCATTATGCTGAGCACGTGGGCCACGCATCTCTTTGGCGGCAGCGCGGGACGCGAAGGCGTAGCCGTGCAGATCGGCGCAACCGTCTCGCATTGGATCGGCCGACGTCTACCTTTCCGAGAACCCGGCAACACGTTTTTGCTTATCGGCATGGCCGCCGGCTTTGCCGGACTCTTCCGAACGCCCCTCGCCGCCACGGTCTTTGCGATCGAAGTACTGGTCGCAGGACGCATGGAATACCGCGCGCTGTTTCCCGCGCTTACAGCCTCGCTCGCCGCAAGCATGACCTCCGGCGCTCTGGGGCTCGAGAAGTTTGAGGTCGCCGTTACCGCCTCGTATGCGCTCGACCTCCCCGGTCTTGGACGACTGGCGTTGTTGGGTATCGCGTTTGGTATGGTAGGTGGAGCTTTTGCCTGGTGCCTTGCCCATGCCAAGACCCTTGCAGCGCGGCTGCTCCCCAGCCCTTACATACGCGTTGCCGTTATGGGCCTTGCGCTGTCGGCGATTCTGTTCGCGCTGTGGCAGGGGCGATACTGCGGCCTTGGCACCAACCTGATATCCGCGGCACTGGGTGACAACGGTGAGGCGTCGATCATGCCTTGGGACTGGGCGCTCAAATTCGTACTCACCATCGCCACGCTTGCCGCAGGATATCAGGGTGGCGAGGTGACGCCGCTGTTCTCCATCGGAGCCAGCCTGGGTGTCGTACTCGCCGGGATTCTCGGCATGCCCGTCGAGCTCTGCGCCGCGCTGGGATACGCCGCCGTCTTTGGCAGCGCCACCAATACGCTGCTCGCGCCCATCTTTATTGGCTGCGAGGTCTTTGGCTTTAGCAGTCTGCCGACGTTCTTTATTGTCTGCGTCGTGGCCTACCTGTTCAACATGGATAAGTCGATCTATGCGCTGCAGGAGCACAGCCGCACCCGATAAACAGGGCGTTTGCCACCAAAAAACGCGCACGACAGGCCGGGCCCGCCGCGCGCGTCATCCTATACACGATTAGTTATTGTTGTTGGTCATCGAAGCCACTGCTGCCGCAAGATTGGAAATGGGCATTGTCTGCAGCCAGATGCGCCCCGGACCGGTGAGCACAGTGTTGAACACGCCTTCACCGCCAAACATGATGTTTTTGACGCCCTTGACCATCTGCGCGTCGATGCTCACCGTCTCCTCAAAGCCGGCCACGTTGCCGGTATCTACAATCATTTGCTGGCCAGCAGCAAGCTCGTACTCAACTAGGTCGCCGTCGATCTCGGCAAAGGCAATACCCGAGCCCGTGAGCTTTTGCATGATAAAACCCTCGCCGCCAAAGACGCCGGTCTTTGCCTTCTTGTTAAAGTGGATGCTCAGCTCAACACCACTTTCCGCGGCAAGGAACGAACGCTTCTGCAAAATCCAGCTCTTACCAGGACCAATCTCGATCGGTATAATGCGGCCGGGGAAGCAAGAGCCAAACGCAATCATGCCATCGCCGTGCGCGGTCCAAATGTTTTGGAACAACGCCTCACCCGAAAAAGCCTTAGAGAACATCTTGCCTATACCACCGCCCGAGGTGGACATCTCCATGTTGGGGGTCATCCAGACCATGGCACCGCTTTCGGTGATCATGGATTCGCCGTCGCTAAGGTTGCACGTAACAACCGGGAAAGCCCCTCCGCCGATCTCGTACTGCATGACCGTCTCCTTTCCTTCGGGAGCCGAACAACGATGTCCATATTTTAGCAGTTAGAGGTGCGTTTATTTGGGTCGGTGGCGTTCATGGCGCCGATCACCGCCAGCCTCCGCTGCCGTCTGCACAGATAAAACCTGCCAAAATAAACCTGTCCCTTTTTGGCAGGTCTTAGAGGCGGACGGTGAAGGTGATCTGATGATCGTGGCCGGATACGGTGGCTGATCCGCCATGGGCTTCGGCGATGGCGCGCACGACGGACAGCCCCACGCCCGAGCCACCTGTCTTGGAGCTGCGCGACACGTCCGCACGATAGAAGCGGTCGAACAGCCGGTCCAGGTCGCCCTCGGGCAGCTCATCAACAGCATTCGATACGACAAGCTCGGCCGAGCCTTTGCCCGCACCGCGCGAAACGGCACGCAGGCTCAGCTCGATCACGCTGTCCTCGCTTGCGTAGCGTGTGGCGTTGTCCAGCAGCAGCTCAACAACCTGCGCCACTGCCGCGGCATCGGCATGGGCCCGCACACCGCTCGCGATCGACGTCGACAGCCGCTTTCCGCGCGAAACCGCCACCGATTCAAACGGCGCCGCAGCCTTGTCCACGGCCTCCGAAAGATCGATCGATGTCATGGTAAAGCCCGCCGAGCCCTCGTCCATACGTGCCAAAAACACCAGACGCTCCGTGAGCGCCGTCAGCCGCGCGACCTGCTCGTGAATGCTCTGCGTCCACTCGCTCTCGCCGCTCTCGATCTCTTGGACCTCGTTGGCGGCGTCAATCACGGCCAGCGGCGTTTTGATCTCGTGGCTTGCATCGGTAATGAAGCGCTTCTGTTTGCTATAACTCTCGACCATCGGCCGAATCACGGCACCCGAGGCGACCGTTACAATTGCCAGCACCGCCAGCCAGCCAATACAGCTGATTGCCACACTCGCGTTCAAAAACGAATGGAAACTTGCAAGCTCGCGCGAACAGTCCACGAACACATAGGTAGTCTTTTCGCCTTGAGCTGTGGTCGTATAGCGGTAGTTACCAGAAAACCCAGAGGTCAGGCCCTTGGAATCCAGCCCCATGGCAATACGGGCGGCACGCTTGGCGCCCACCGCGGCAATGCGGGCGGTATTGACATCGACCACCTGCCCTTCGACAAGCGTCACCGTAAAGTAGCGCGTGTCGAAGGGAGACTCCGCCGTCATGCCTTCAAAATGTCCGGCGTGCACGGCCGCCCGGTCACCTGCAGCGGCCTTACCGGCGCCCACATCCTGGCCGGGGTCGGTCTTAGGCTCATCTGTCCAATCGATGCCATCCTTGCCTGCCAGGATATAGTCCAGTCGTGCATCGGCCATCTTGCAAACATGCGAATAATTGACAATGTTGATGCCAGCGATGATGAGCGTGAGCACCACGGTCACAGCGCCCATGGCAACGAGGATGAACTTACGACGCAGGCGACGGCCCATTGCACTGGCAGCATCGGCGCGCCCCGGATTACCCGAGCCCACACCCATGCCGAGCTTCGCCGCCATGCGCTTGCACCACGTGCGCACGCTCACGCCCGTTCTCCTTCCTCGACAACCTCGAGCGAATATCCCTGGTTGCGCGACGCGCGGATGGCAACGTTGGCACCAAGCGCCGTCAGCTTTTTGCGCAGGTACGAGATATAAACCCACACCACGTTGGCGCCTTCGGGCGCGTCCTCACCCCAAACCTCGAGCATCAGACGTTCAGTGGGCATGCGCGTGCCGGCGTTGCGCATAAAGAGTTCCATAAGCTGAAACTCGCGATTGGCCAGGTGCTCCTCGCCCAAAGGTCCCACAAGCGTGCAAGCCGCCGTGTCGAGGCGCACGTTACCCACGCTGAGCGTCGTGGCGTCAATTGCCGTCGCGGCACGCGTCATGGCACGAATACGCGCAAGCAGTTCCTTGGCGGCAAACGGCTTGGTCAGGTAATCGTTGGCACCGGCATCCAGGCCCTCGACCTTATCGGACACCTCGCTTTTTGCCGTGAGCATGATGATGGGCAGTCGCTTTCCGGCGGCGCGTGTACGCTTGAGCACCTCGATGCCGTCCATGCCGGGCATCATGATGTCCAGGATTGCGGCGTCGTAATCGTTGGTGAGTAGATTCTCGAGCGCCGTCAAGCCGTCGAGGGCGGTGTCGACCTCGTAGTCGCTATGTTGAAGAATCGCGGTGAGGGCGCGGGAGAGACCAGGTTCGTCCTCGGCAAGCATCAGCTTCATAGTTGCTCCTTTGGCGCATGGAAATACAGGTTTCGATACTGCCGATAATAGCGCACCGAAAGCTGCCTTAGCACAGCCCTAGCGGCTCAACCTGCGCGTTTTCAAATACGCAAGATATGGCTTAGCCAAACTTAAAGCGCAGATGCCAAGCGTCTGGACGCATGCCGGCCGTAGAAGGACGGAGGCTCGTCCTTTCGCGGCGTCCTAGTTATGCAAAGCGTTCGAGCGCTATTCCTCGTACGCGCCCTCAAGCCGAAGCAGCCACTCCTTGCGATCAAGGCCGCCAGCATATCCGTTGAGCGATCCGTCGGCCGCGACCACGCGATGGCATGGCACGATAATCGAAATGGGGTTACGCGCAACCGCAGCCCCCACCGCGCGAGGAGATACAACGGGTGCCTCGTTTCCCGGCACATGATGTCGAGCCGCAACACGCTGGGCGATCTCGCCATACGTAGCGACCTCGCCACGCGGGATAGAAAGCAGCTCAAACCAAACCTCGCGCTGAAACGCCGTGCCAATCAAATGCAACGGCGGCGTAAACCGAGGCTCCTGCCCCGCAAAATAAGCATTCAGCCAAGCCCAAGAACGCTCAAGCACCGAAGAAGCCGCGCCATTTGCCGGACTCACCGGCAACATGCCACCGGTACCGGAAACCGCGTCGGCGCCTTCAACATGTTCGGAGTCTTCCCGGAGAAGCGTGGAACCAAAGTGCTCCTGCCCCTCAAACCAAAGCCCCGTCAGACCGCGGCCATCAGCGGCAAGCAAGATTTCGCCCAAAGGCGAAGCAAATGTCGTCGTGACCACCAGCGGCTCCTTTCAAAACTCCGCAACATAATACCGCGAATTGTGCAGACAACCCCAATCGACCCCAAAGTCACCCAAGGCAGCAGGCGCGACAGCGCCCCAGCTGCCGCACGACCCCAAAGTCCCCGCAGGCAGCAGGCGCAACGCGCCGCAGCTGCCGGCCGCGCTCCGCAGCCCCCCCAAGGCGGCAGGCGCAAAGCGCCGAGGCCGCCGCCGGGACTAGGGCCCGCAACAACCACGTGCCCCCACATCAGCCCAGCGGCCCCAACCAGCAACGGCTCCATCGCAGGCCGCTCGCAGCCGAGTCGCCGCAGGCGGGGGCCGGGCTTAGTTTTCAGAACACTCCGCAGACCAGTGTGGCGCCTTGTCCGCAGCTCCGAAGGAGCAGGACAAGGCGCCACACATGGTCGAGGACGTTCTGAAAACTAAGCCCGGACCCCGCCGGACAGGTCGCACTACTCGCAGAGCAGCTTAGCGATCTGGACGGCGTTGGTTGCCGCGCCCTTACGGATTTGGTCGCCGCAGCACCAGAAGGTGATGCCGCGCGCGGCCTCGGGGTTCGAGATGTCGCGACGCACACGGCCGACCCAAATCAAATCCTGGTCGGAGGTGTCCATCGGCATGGGGAAGCGGTCGTGTGCATCCTCGGCGCTCATGTCGTCAACCAGTTTCACTCCCGGAGCGGCAGCCAGCGCAGCACGGGCCTCTTCCACCGTGATGTCGCGCTCAAACTCGAGCGTAACGCTCTCGGAGTGCGAGCGCAGCACGGGCACGCGCACGCAGGTGCAGTTCACGCGCAGCTCGGGCAGGTGCATGATCTTGCGGCCCTCGTTCTGCAACTTCATCTCCTCGGAGGTAAAGCCCTCCTCCTTGACACCGCCGATCTGCGGAATCAGGTTGCTCGCCAGCTGGGCGGCAAACGCGCGCGGCTCGGGAATCTCCTCGCCACGGCCCAGGGCGGCAAGCTGAGCCTCGAGCTCGGCCATACCGGGAGCGCCAGCGCCCGAAGCTGCCTGATACGTGGACACGATCATACGCTTCACGCCAGCAAGCTGGTGCAGCGGCCACGTGGGAACCAGGCCGATGATGGTCGCGCAGTTGGGATTGGCGATAAGGCCGTGATGCCACTTGATGTCGTCGGCATTGATCTCGGGCACGACCAGCGGCACCTCGGGATCCATGCGGAAGGCGTGGCTGTTGTCGACCACGACGGCGCCGCGCTTGACGGCCTCGGGCAGTAGCTCCTTCGCAATATCGTCGCCGGCGGCGCCGAGCACGATGTCGCAGCCCTCAAAGGCCTCGGGGCAAGCCTCCTCAATCACAACCTGCTCGCCGCGGAACTCGACGGTCTTGCCCGCAGAGCGCGCGCTCGCTAGCAGCTTGAGCTTGCCGACCGGAAACTCCTGCTCGTTGAGGCACTCAAGCATCTGGGTGCCCACGGCTCCCGTCGCGCCCAAAATAGCAACCGTGCACTGTTTCATGCTTCCCCCTTTAAAGGCTGTGGCTTTTGCCCGCACGCCGAGCAGGCCGATTATTGTTGCCAGTGTATACAAGAACAGGGCGGGCACGAAACCCGCCCCGTCGAAACGAAACCGAAACGAAACGCCCCGCCGTAGTTTTTGAAGCAAGTCCCAAAAATCTACTGGGATAGCAGCTACTTGTGGAGCGCGGCCGGAGCGGGATCGACCGGCACGGGAGCCTCCAGGTCGGAGACCTTCACAATGCCGTTCTCGTCGGAGAAGGCGCGGTAAATGGTCCGAATCGCCAGGTCGAAGTCCTTCTCCTCTACGCCGATAATGATGTTGATCTCGTCGCAGCTCTGCGAAATCATACGTACGCTCACGCCGGCCTGACCAAGCATGCCAAACAGATGGCCCGAGATACCTGCGCGGCCGCGAAGGTTACGGCCGACGGTCGCGATGAGCGCCAAACCCTCGACAACCTCGATCTCGAGCGGCTCGACCTCCTGCTGAATGTCGCCCACGAGCGAGTACAGCGAGTCGTGCACATCCTGCTCCTGCACCACGGCGCCAAAGCGGTCGACGCCGGTGGGCATATGCTCGACGGAAACGTCATAGCGTTCGAACACCGAAAGTGCACGGCGCATAAAGCCGACACGGGGCTTGGTGCGGTCGCGGGCAACGTTGATGGCGACAAAGCCGCGCTTGCCGGTCACGCCGGTAATGATAGGCTCCGCCTCACCCTCGTCAGCCGTCTCGCTAATGATGGTGCCGGGGTCCTGCGGCGCATTGGTGTTCTTAATGACCAGCGGAATACCCGCCTCGCGCACGGGGAACACGGCCTCCTCGTGCAGGACGCTTGCACCCATGTACGAAAGCTCTCGCAGCTCCTCGTAGGTAACGCGGGCGATGGGCTGAGCCTCGGGCACAATGCGAGGATCGGCGGAATAGAAGCCCGAAACGTCGGTCCAGTTCTCGTACAGATCGGCGCCCAGGCACTTGGCCAGAATCGAGCCGGAAATATCGCCGCCGCCACGATCGAGCAGCTTGATCTGGCCCTCACGCGTCGCGCCGTAGAAACCGGGCATAACAAAGCCGCCCTGCTGACCGTACTCCTGCACCAGCTCGGAGGTGCGGTTCATGCTGAGCGTACCGTCGTGATGGAACGCCACAACTGTCGCGGCGTCCAGGAACGGTAGGCCCAGGTACTCGGCCATCAGGCGAGCGGTGAAGTACTCGCCGCGGCTTACGAGCTCCTCGGTGGAGTAGCCACCGGAGCGAGCACGCTCGGCAAAGGCCGCAAACTCTTCGCGGATGGGATAGGTGAGCCCCAGCTCGTCAGCGATATCAAAATAGCGCTGGCCAATGTCCTCGAGCAGCTCCTCGCACGACACGTGGTACTTAACGTGCGCGTTAACCAGGTAGAGCAGGTCAGTCACCTTGGTGTCGCCCTTAAAACGGCGACCGCAGGCAGAAACCACCACAAAACGGCGGGCCGGATCGGCATCGACGATGGCCTTGATCTTCTTAAAGTGTTCGGCGTCGGCGACCGACGAGCCGCCAAACTTGGCAATCTTAATCATGGGCTGGAGGTTACCTTTCTAAAAAGCCTCTGCGAACCTATTTTGCGCGCTCTGATACCATGGTTACACCGATTGGGACTAAGGCATCCGAGGAGCAGTGTTATATGGGAACTTATCATAGTACACGAGGACGCACTTTATCGTGCTCAAGTAAGGTGGCAATCCGTACCGGCATCGCTCCCGACGGGGGTTTGTTTGTCTCGGACGAGCTGGGCACCCAGCAACTCGATATCAGCTCGCTTGCAGATAAATCGTACTTTGAAATCGCTCAAGATGTGTTGGGAATGTTACTGAATGATTACACGGACGAAGAAATTTCGGCCTGTGTGAATGAGGCCTACCGCGGTACATTTGCGAGCGAAGAGGTCACGCCGCTCGTCAAACTCGACGCCGCACCGGGCGCCGACGCCCCTCAGACCTATGTGATGGAACTCTTTGGCGGCCCCACGAGCGCCTTTAAGGACGTCGCCCTGCAGATGCTCCCCCGCCTTATGGCCCGCACCTCCGCCAAGGACGGCGGCGCCGAGCGCATCATGATCGTCACCGCCACGTCGGGCGACACGGGCAAGGCGGCACTCGCCGGCTTTGCCGACGCTCCGGGCACGGGCATCACTGTCTTTTATCCCGAGGGCAAGGTCAGCCGCGTCCAGAACCTGCAGATGTCCACGCAGGAGGGCGACAACGTCGCTGTCTGCGGCATCCGCGGCAACTTTGACGACGCCCAGAGCGCCGTCAAGCGCATCTTTGCCGATAAGGAGCTTGCCGAGCGCTTGGAGGCCGCTGGCACGGTGCTTTCGAGCGCCAACTCCATCAATGTCGGCCGTCTGGTACCGCAGGTCGTCTACTACTTTGCCGCCTATGCGCAACTGCTACGCGCCGGCGCTATCGAGGCTGGCGACGCCGTAGAGTTCTGCGTGCCCACCGGCAACTTTGGCGATATCTTGGCCGGCTACTACGCCAAGCGCATGGGTCTGCCCGTCGCCAAGCTCGTCGTGGCGAGCGACAAGAACAACGTGCTTGCCGACTTCCTGACCACCGGCGTTTACGACCGTAACCGCCCGTTCTTCACGACCATCTCGCCGTCGATGGACATCCTCATCAGCTCCAACCTGGAGCGCATGCTCTACTTCCTGTCCGACGGCGACTGCGAGCTCGTTGCCGGCCTTATGGAGCAGCTTGCCCAGACCGGCCGCTACGAGGTGCCCGCCGAGCTGCTGGCCAAGATCCAGAGCGTGTTTGGCTGCGGCTGGGCCAGCGAGGACGAGGTCCGCGCTGCCATCAAGAGCTGCTGGGACGCCAACGGCTACGTGATCGACCCGCACACCGCTTGCGGCTATCACGTCTTTGAGCAGGTCGCTTCCGCCGAGGGCGCCAAGGCCCGCGTGCTGCTTTCGACCGCCAGCCCCTACAAGTTCCCGCGCGCCTGCTGCGACGCCTTGGGCCTCGACGTTCCCGAGGACGATTTTGAGGCTATGCATGTGCTCGAGCATGCCACCAACACGGTCGCCCCGGCACAGCTCGCCGAGCTCGAGTCCAAGCCCGTCCGCTTCGAAGACGTCTGCGACGTCGATGAGCTGGACAGTTACGTCGAGTCTGCAGCAAAACGAATGAGCACCAACTAAACCCCTTATTAAGCGCCGGCGAAAGCCGGCGCACCTTCTTTTATCAGAAACCCACCGGGATGATGACGAGCTGACATGCGGGTCTGCCTGTTTAGTTCGTCGCGAGTTCCGCACGAGCCGGAAAGCACTTAATGTGCTTTCCGAGCGAGCCAGGACTGCCCGAGCAGCGAACTAAACAGGCAGACCGCCCAGGAGATTCCCATGATCAAGATCACCGTCCCAGCAACAAGCGCCAACTTGGGCATTGGCTACGACACCCTCGGCATGGCCGTCAGCCTCTACTCACACTTTACCTTCGAGCGCGCCGACAAGCTCACCATCACAGGCTGCCCCGAGGAGTTCCAAAACGAGAATAACCTGGTCTATGTGAGCTTTGTCGATGCTCTGGCCGCCTGGGGCGAGCCAGCCTTCCCCGTCGCTATCGACATTCAGACCGACGTGCCCGTCGCCCGCGGCCTGGGTTCCAGCTCCACCTGCGTCGTCGCTGGCATTATGGCTGCCGCCGCGCTGACGGGCCACACCGTCGACCGCGCCGAGCTCGTCCGCATCGCCACCGAGGTCGAGGGACATCCCGACAACGTCGCCCCCGCCATCCTTGGCGGCGCCGTCTGCTCCTTTACACCGACCGATTCGCTCCCCCAATGCCTGCGCTACGAGGTGAGCGATCGCTTGCGTTTTATTACCGTGATTCCGCCCTACGAGGTACATACGAGCGAGGCGCGCAAGGTCGTGCCGCAGGAGATTCCGCTCTCCACCGCCGTGTGGCAAATGGGCCGCATCGCCGGCATGACGCGCGGCCTGGAGACCGGCGACCTGGATCTGATTGCCGCCGCCAATGACGACCGCATCCAAGAGCCGTATCGCCGTCGCCTGATTCCCGACTACAACGCCGTGCGCGACACCTGCCTTAACGGCGGCGCCAAGACCATCTGGATCAGTGGTTCGGGCTCGACCCTCATGGCTGTGACCGACGACACCATCGTGGCAAAGTTCTTGCAGGTCAAGCTGCGCGAGCAGTTCCCTAAGTGTGATACGCATATTCTGACGTGCGACACCGAGGGCGCTCAAATCGAGTACCTGTAGACATCGCTGGTTAATCCTTTCGGGCCGCCCAAGGGTATCCCCTTAAAAACGTCCTCGCACTTGAGGCCCGCTTATCCTGCTCCTTCGGAGCTACGGATAAGCGGGCCTCGTGCTGCGGATTGTTTTTAAGGGGATACCCTTGGGCGGCCCTACAGCAACGTGGTCGACGATGTCTATAGGAACCCACGCTTTGAAGGGGCGCCGGGCTGATGGTTTGGCTTTTTATTGGTGGGGGCCCTTACTGGGATGGGACCCTTACTAGAGGCAGGCCTCGGCGATGCGGCGTTTGAGTTCGTCGATGCCGGTGCCGGTTTGGGAGCTTGTGATGATTACGTTTTCGGCCGGGACGTTGAGCTGCTTTTTGATGGCTGCTGCTTGGCGGGCCTGCTGGGTGCGGCTGAGCTTGTCGGCTTTGGTGAGGCAGACGATAAAGTTGAACTCGTTGCCCTGCAGGTAGTCGATCATGTCATGGTCGAGCTTACTGGGGTCGTGGCGAATGTCAACCAGCGACACGACCAGGTTAAAGCTGCGCTCGGAGTCAAAGAAGTCGCCAATAAGCTCGGCCCAGCGGTCGCGCTCGGCCTTAGAACGACGGGCGAAACCATAGCCCGGCAGGTCGACGAAGTGCACGTCGTCGGCCTCGAAGAAATTGATGTTGCTTGTCTTGCCCGGTGTGCTCGAAACCTTGACCAAGTTCTTGCGGCCAAAGAGCTTGTTCATAATCGACGACTTGCCCACATTGGAGCGGCCGACAAAGCTCACTTCGGGGCAGGTGGACTCGGGAATCTGCGAAACCTTGCCGTAGCTGGCGACGAACTTGGCAAGTTGGTAGTTAATGGAATCGGCCATGGACACTCCTTGGTCGTAGGTTCTTACAAAAGAGCGCGCTATTGCGCGGCGGCAATGCGGCGGACGATATCGAGCGTGATGTTACTTGCGACACGCGCGTACTCGAACAGATCGAACTCGCGGTCACAAATCGCATCGTACGCCTCGTCACAATTATCGCTGATAGCGCGCAACACCAGGCAATCGACACCATTTTTGGTTGCGACATGGGCAATTGCCGCGCCCTCCATGCCGACACAATCGGCATGCGTCGCCTCGATAGCGTCATTGCGCATGGCGGCGCCCGTCACAAAGCGGTTACCCGTGGCAATCGTGCCGACCAGGAACTGTTTGGTGCCCTCGTTCGAAGCGACTGCATTTGTCGAAGCGTCAACAAACCCACGCTCAGCAAGCACGTCGACGGCAATATCGACCAGCACGGGTGTCGAGCCAAACTCCTCGAGCCCCGGTGCGGACTCGGCGATAAGCGCGGTATCGGTATCCAGATAGCGTAGGCGTTTGCCAATGACCACGTCGTCGATATGGAGCTTGGGGTTCAAACCGCCCGCAATGCCCGAAAACACAACAGCCTGCGGAGCATACTTGCTAATGAGGTGCTGTGTTGCAGCAGCGGCGTTCACCGTGCCCATGCCCGCCGTTGTGGCGACAACTGTCAGACCGTCGAGCTCACCGCTCACAACGGTCAAGCCTGCCTCCCGCGCCTCGCAAACGTCGCTCAGCTCTTCCTTAATCTGCATGATCTCTTTTTCGAGCGCACCGATAATCGCGATGGTAGCCATACCATTCCCCAAACCTATACGAAATTCTCAACCACGGTATGGTATCAGCATTTTGTTTGACCTCGCCAAACGAACACGCTAAGCCAGTGCAGCTCGCGTATCAAACAGAGCCTTTGCAATCGCGGCCGTAACCTCGCTCGAGCGGTCGCTCCACGGCATCGATGTCATGACGCTCATGACATAGGTACGGCCATCGATGTCGATAAGGCCCGCATCGCATGTCGAATAGTAACCATCCTCGCTAATCCAGCCTGCCTTGTTGCGCACCAAAACCTGCTCGTCCGCAATGCCATCGCGAATAAACGATCGCGATGTTGATGCCAGAAGGCCCGACAACCACTGTGAAGTCTCGGTATCCGTGCTCAGATACTCGCTCATCTCGCGCCATAACCTGGCAGAAGTGCGCGGGCAGTAGGTCGGAAGATCACTCATCGGATCCAGTGCTGTTTCGTCATCAACACCCAGATTGGCAATCCAATCCTCATAGCCATCATGGTCAAACGACGCACGTAACGCGATAAACGAATCGTTGTCCGAGTTGACGACGGGACGGGGCTCCTTAGCAATCAACTAGGTGCCCGGGGGCACTCATTTAAGTCTGTCCCCAATGAGTGCCGCTAGCCGATGGCGTTTTTGAGTTCGGCGCGGCGCTTTTTCATGCCGGCCATGACGGCGTTGCGCAGCTCGGGCATGCGCGCGGTATCCATCTGGGGCACGCCCTCGAGCTTATAGGGAATCCCCAGTTGCTCGTACTTGACGACACCCATCGTGTGATACGGCAGCATTTCCAGGCCCACCACGTTGTGCCATGGAGCGATCAGGCGACCGAGCTTCTCGCATTCCTCCGCCGTGTCGGTAATGCCCGGCACCACCACGTGGCGAATAACAACCTTAATCTTGCGACGGGCAAGCTCATCGCCAAACGCCAGGATGCGCGCAGGATCGCAACCGGTCAGCTTTTTATGCTCAACCGGATCGGCATGCTTGATGTCGAGCAGCACCATATCGGTCTCGTTGAGAACAGCATCGAACTTCTCCGGATGCCTGGGATCAAATGCATAGCCACAGCTGTCTAGGCAGGTGTGTACGCGGCCATCGGGGTTGTTGTGCATCACGCGGAACAGGTCGGCCAAAAACTCGGGCTGCAGGAGCGGTTCGCCGCCCGAAACCGTAATTCCGCCGCTGCGGTAAAACTCATGGTTGCTCTGGAACTCGTCCATCAGGTGCTCGACGGTCACCATGGTGCCGCCGTTAACCGACCAGGTATCGGGGTTATGGCAATACGCACAGCGCATGGGACAGCCTTGGACAAACACTACGAAGCGGATGCCGGGACCGTCGACCGTTCCCATCGTCTCGATTGAATGCACGCGGCCAAGGGCAAACGCAGAGTCCTCGGGACGAGCGTCCACACCCTCAAGCGTCATTTCTGCCATTCGCGCTACCTTGCCTCTCCTTGGATGCAACCAATTAAAATGCCAGAGCCATTCTAGCCCATGCGTTTGCGTTTAAACGTCTCGGACTAGAACGGCACGTTTTAATCTATCCCCCATCACCATGGCTGGGGGCTACGTCGAGATGTCAGGCTGGAGAACGCTCGCCTGCGGCATTTACGCCTTAAGCGTGAGCACCGCGCCGAAGGCGGTCGGGCCGCAATGGCTCGAGATGACGCCGCCAACCTGCGTCCAGGTAACGTCCTCAAAGCCCAGGTCGTGCGCATAGACTTCCATGTCGTCGCGCAGCTCCTGGGAAAGGCCCACCGAATACGCCAAGCCAATGTGCGAGTAATCAATATCGCCCTTGGCAACCATGTGGTCAATAAAGGCACGGGCGCATTTGAGCATGGAGCCGCGGAGCTTCTTGGTCGCCACGAACTTGCCACCCGTCACCTCAATGCAGGGCTTAATCTTGAGCAGATGAGCGCCCAGGAACGCGGCGTTAGACAAGCGACCGCCCGCCTTAAGGAAGGCAAGGTCGGTAGGAACAAAGCCCAGCAGCACGCGGTCCATGACGGAGTTCGTAAAAGCAAAAATCTCATCGACGGTGGCATCGGGGTGAGCCTCGATGTATTTGGCGGTCTCGACGGCAACGAGCGACTGGCCAACCGAAACAAAACGCGTGTCCATAGAGAAGACGTAGTCGCGGCCCTTAGCTGCAATCTTGGAGGACTGATGCGAGCAGGTCGTGGCCTCGGAATATGCGAGATGCAAAATGGTCGCGTCGGGCTGCTCGGCATGGATGCGGTCGTACACGTGAGCAAAATCCGCAGGCGCGCAGCCACTGGTCTTGGGCATCACGCCAAACTCGTTGCAGCGCGAATAAATCTCAAGCGGATCGATCGAGCCGTCCTCGACGGTCTCGTCACCAATCGTGACATGCATGGGCACACGCACGATGCCATAGCGTTCGCAGAGCTCCGGTGTCACATCCGAACCAGACTCAACCACGATTACGTACTTGCCCATTATCATCACGACCCATCTCGACGTTGGTTATTTATTACGCGCGCACGCCCGTCGCCCAATTGAACAACGACTCCCAAGCACCAGAGAGACGCCGCCCTTCGCCACAACAAAGGACAGCGTCTCCCTGAAATACTCCGTGCTTGCATGAGATTCTACACGGTTTGGTAATGAGTGTTACTTACTCCGCAAACGGTAGCTATATGCGATAAACGGTAGCCACCAAGAAAGCCTGTGTATCCAAAACGCCATGGTCACTCACAATGCGGCTAGCGAGCCAGACGGTAAAACTCCATCGAGGCGTCGCCCTCGGCGCGCAACTGCATCGCCGGCGCCGCAGACGAATAGGTGCGGCTCGTAAGCGCAACCTCGCCGTCGTTGACAAATACCTCGAGCATCGTGGCATCCGAAAGGACTCGCAGGCAGTAAAGCTCGTCGAGCTCAACCGACCTCTTGTCGCGTCCATAGCCCTCATCGCCCATATCAAGTGTGAGCATTCCGTTGGCAAAGCACACGACAACGCCCTCACGAACTTCCAGCTCAATGGACTTCGTCCCCCGGCACGACACGACGGCATCAAACAGTCGACCAGGAGAGCCGACGGTCTCTCCGGCGGTCACCGAAACACGCTCCTTGCGCAGTTGCTCAACCTCGCGCACGGGCCACTGACAGAGCTTACCGTCGCGCATATTCAGCACCCTCGGCACGGTAAGCGCGCACTGCCATCCGCGTTCCACCGTCGGGTTTTGAGCCGTTGCATCGGGGCAGCCGGCCCAACCGATCATAATCCGTCGACCGTCGGCATCTGCAAATGATTGAGGGGCATAGAAGTCAAGACCCGCATCGACCATCGGGGGCATACCCTGCCCGGCGATTTTAAAGCTAGGCGCCTCCCAATCGGCCTCAATACGAAACCACACGCACTGATGCGGGTTTTGGTAACGCCAACCATCGGCGGGCACGCCCTGCGGACAGCAAACGAGAATAAGCTCGCCATCAAGCTCAAACAGATCGGGGCACTCCCACATAAAACCGAACTTCTCGCCGAGCTCAATACGCGTCGCATATTTCCAGCACTCAAGATCGTGCGAGGTATAGACGAGCACGCAACCGCGGTCGTCTTTCGTACGAGCACCAAGAACCATATAGTAGATACCGTCGTGCTCCAGGATCTTGGGGTCGCGCACGTGCGTACTAATATCGTCGGGGTAATCGACCGGACCAACAGCTATGTGCTTCTCCCCCAATTTATCGGGGTTCTCGGTAACCATGTGAATCTGATTTTGGTCGCGCCCTGTCAGCACATAGTCATAATCATCGCGGTCAAAATGCTTGACGTTACCGGTATAGAAGTAGTGAATCTTGCCGTCGTGCATAAATGCAGACCCCGAATACGCACCGCTCGAGTCTAGATCTGAATCGGGGAATAGCGCGGGACCGCGGTTCTCGTACGTCACAAAGTCCTTCGTCGTCAGATGATTCCACAGCACCGGTCCGCCGTGCGCTGCATCAAACGGATCGTATTGGTGATAGATGTGGTATGTATCACCAACCTGCACCAAACCGTTGGGATCATTGAGCCAGCCAAGCTCGGGCTCCGCATGGAACAGAAGTCTATCGGAGTCAGCCGCGATGCGAGCCGCAGTCTCATCCTGCCCGGCACGCCACAGCTCGTAGTCCGAGCGCGTCACCTTATGTTTTTGATCGAACATTCAATCGTCCTTCTTGTAGAGGAGAAGGACGCCCGGCCCATGCGAGCCAAACGCCCTTCTCCAACAGGTCGACCCGTACATTACCTTGACGGATCTGGATTAGAAGCTGACATCAAAGCCGGCGCCTGCACCCTCTTCATCGGTGGTCGGAACGCCCTTTGCCTTGTTGTAGGCAAAGATCAGGATGATCGGGACGAAGAAAGCGATCAGATTGCCAGCCACATACCACACGAGGGTCTCGGGCGTGACGATGAGCAGGCCAAGTACGCCGGTCAGACCCTGGCCGATAGCGCGCACCTCAAAGAGCTTCACGAAGGCACCGCCGCAGCCTGCACCGATGCAAGCGCAGATGAACGGAATGATCGAGTAGCGCATGTTTGCAGCAAAGATAGCGGGCTCGGAGATTCCGACCAGCGTCGGGATAAAGGACGACATGCAGATGTTGCGCTCTTTGGAATGCTTCTTGTGAATGAGATACATGCCGATGGCGCCGCCGCCCTGGGCGATGATGGAAACGGACCAGATGGCCTGGATGTAGTTGAAGCCGGTCGTGGCAACGAGATTAGCCTCGATACCCTGAATGAACTGGTGCGTACCGGTAACGACGAGCGGCTGCAGGAACGCGGCAAAGACGAAGGCACCAAAGACGCCCATCCTGTTGTACAGGACATCGATTACGCCGGCAAGGACGTCGCCAATCAGGTTGCCGAGCGGGCCGAACACGGTGAACAGGGCGACGTTGGCAAGAATCAGGGTAACGGTCGGGACAAAGACGAACGAGACGACCTCGGGGATGTACTTCTGGGCAATCTTCTCGACCTTGGCCATGAACCAGGCGGTCAGGATTGCGGGGAACACGCCGCCCTGGAAAGCAACCATGGGAATGGAGAGCGGACCAAAGTTCCAATACTCAGCACCCGTCGGGTCCATAACGAACGCGTTGCGGTTCACAAGGCTCGGATGAACCATGACGATGCCGACGAGGATACCTAGGATCGGGTTGCCGCCAAAACGCTTGACCGCGCTGTACATCACCAGGACAGGCAGGTAATCGAAGGTGGTAGCGATAATGGCAAAGAAGCTTGCGAGGTTCTTGAGGAACTCGCTGTGGTCGGCAAGGCTGCCCTCCATGCCAAAGAGGCCGTTGGCAACGATCAGCGACTTAAGGCCGATGATGATAGCAGCGCCGACGAAAGCGGGAATGATGGGGATAAAGATGTCCGAGAATACCTTGAGGACCGAGAAGAACTTGCCCTTCTTGTCCGCCTCGGCGCCCTTGACCTCGGAAGCACTGATCTCCTTAACGCCCGTCAGAGCCATAAACTCATCATAGACCTTGTTTACGGTACCGGTACCGAAGATGATCATGAGCTGGCCGCTGTTGTACAGCACGCCCTTGACGCCATCGATGTTCTCGAGCTCGGCCTTGTTGTACTTGCTCGTATCCTTGAGCACCAGACGCAGACGCGTAACGCAATGCGTGGCACCCTCGATGTTATCCAGACCGCCGACGTTATCGACGACTTGCTGAGACACTACTTTGTAGTCCATGTTCCTCTCCATTCCCTTACGAAATCATAAGACGTTTTGTGGCCATTACAGAGATGCGATCGTTGCATTTGCGCACTTGACCGTACCGTCGGTGACCGTCAGCGCCACACCCTGGCCCTGCTTATTGCAGAAGCGAGCGTTAAGCGCAACATCATCGACAAAGATGGTCGCGATATCGTCGTCAACGACCAGGCGCACATGATGAGTGCCCTCGCCCTTAAAGAACAACGGACGCTCGAGGCCCATGTTGTTGACCTGGAACCACGGATACTGGGGGGCCGCCGTAAACTCGAGCTTGCCCTCACGCAGGTTGGCGCGGAACTCATAGGCAAGACCAGACTCGGCGTCCTCGGCGAGCTTCACCGAGAAGCCGGCAGCGTCACCGGCGAGCTCGATGTCGGCGTCGAGCATATAGGTGGAACCGGCATCCGCAGCGAGCACCTGCTCGACCTTGCCCGACTCGCAGGAAAGCTCAAAGGCCTCGACTGCCTTAGCCTCGCCAAAGGCGCCAAGCATGCTGTCGGGGAGTTTGGTGCCAAGCGTTCCGTCGGCACGCTGAACGATCTCGAGGGGCATAAAGGTGCCACCCCACAGGTAAGAGCTGGGGTCGCCGCCCTCGTCACGCGTAGGAACCCAACCAAAGAGAACGCGGCGCTCGCCATCAAATGCGGTACGTGCGGCATAGTACGCGCGGCCATCGAAGGAATCGTCCGCAGGAGTAATCCAGGGACCGTTGATAGAGCGAGACATGCGGTAACGGGTCTTGTTGCCATCGCTGTACTCAGAGAACACCAGATACCACCAGTCGCCCATCTTAAAGAGATCAGGCATCTCAAACATGGTGTACAGGCCCGGATTCCACCAGTCGCCCTGGAACTCCCAGGTATCCAGGTCCTTGGAGGTGAACTTGACCAGACGACCGGTCATCAGACGCTTGTCCTCGCCCACACGCGTGCCGAGGATGAGCATGTACTCTTCGTTCTCCTCATCCCAAAGCACAAAGGGATCGCGCCAGTTGCGGTCATCGTAACCCTCCTGGGGCGGAAGCAGCGTCTCGGCGATGTTCTTCTCCCACTTGACGGCGTCGTCACTCGTTGCGTGAAGAAGAACCTGCTTCATCAAACGTGCGCGGACCTTATCGCGATTGCAACCAGTGTAGAGCGCATGGTACTTGTCGCCCACCTTAAACACCGTGCCGGCATAAACATACTGGTCGACTTCCTCGTCGCCGCCACGCTCAAGGCTCTCGCCAAAGTCTTTGTAATTGACGAAGTCCTTGGTCGTAGCGAGCGCCCAGCCAAACGGCTCTCCGAAAGGTCCGGGGTTACGCGTGTCACGCTGGTGATAGAGATAGAACGTGCCGTCCTCGCCGTACGGCATGATGTCGCCTACCCAAATTCCCTCAGGCTGGTAATACACCTTGTGCATCCGAGACTTCCTTTCCCGCAAGATACTAACTCGGTACAACTGCAAGATATGTCAATCGTTTTCATATGTCAAACGTTTTCACACCAATACGTCTTTTCGCAGTTCCAGTCGTCGGCAAACGGTTGACATATGCCGGCGAACGGTCATCAGAGGCGTTTGAGGAATTCTATTGGCACGGGATGAACTACGCGGTTTTGCCCTCAATGAGTTCAACGGGGAGTTTGATATTCGATTCGGGCTTATCGCCGTTAATAAGAGCGATGATGGATTGCGCCGCGAGCTCTCCGATGCGATCGATATCTTGGCGTACGGTTGTTAAGTCAGGCATAAACGTCATGGTGCGGCGGGCACCATCCGCGCCCACGACCTTAATATCGTCCGGAGCGCTCAAGCCGCGTTGCTTCATCACGTTGAGACAGATGGCCGCCATCGTGTCGTCTCCCGCAAAGATGCCGTCAATATCGGGGTTCTCATCGAGGATCTTCGCAACGACCGCGCTCTTTTCGTCGTCGGACTTAACGAACTCGACCTCACGGACAAGCGCGGGCAAACCGGCCTGCTCCACAACATCGTGGTAGGCATCGGTACGCTTATTGGCAGGCATACGCATGCGGCTATTGTTGCGCAGGCACAAGATGCGCGAACACCCGTCATCGATCAGGCGACGCGTGGCAAGTTCGCCGATGCTATAGCTGTCGCTCGCAATCTGAACAGAGGCCTCGCCAAGGTCGCAGTCGATACCAACCAGACTCAAGCCCATCTCGGCATACGCCTCGGCACCGATATTAAGCGAGTTGACGATGACGCCATCAACCATATTGCGCCGAAGCATATCGATATAAGAACGCTCAAGATCAGGTCGATTGGCGCTATTGCACAGCAACATCTTAAAACCGTTTTCGGCCAGGGTACGCTCAACGGCTTGGACCGCTTGTGCATGAAACGGGCTGCTGACATAGGGAACGATCATACCGATTAGATTCAGGCGACCGTTGAGCATGGCACGGGCGATATCGTTGGGCGTATAGTTGATACGCTCCATCGCGGCATGGACCTTATCGCGGGTCTCTTGGCTAATATAGCCGCGATTATTAAGCACGCGAGATACCGTAGTAGGCGAAACCCCCGCCACCGCTGCAACTTCCTTGATGCCAGGCTTAGCAGAATCCTTAGAACGAGCACCCTCGCGAGCCATAGCACCCTCCCCTCATCAACATGTCATACGTTTACATACGAACAAAGCATACCCCAACAACAGTGGGAAGACGGTAACAGTACAAGTAAGTAAACGACTCATCCAAATAATTAGGAGAGTTCCGCCTAAAGGGTGACTACACAGGACCCCGCCGGGGCTGTTTGGGCTACCTCCCAAAATATTCCGCAGGACGCAAGAAGCCCTCGCCGCACGAAGTGCGCAGCGAGGGCTTCTTGCATGTCCGAGGACGTTTTGGGAGGTAGCCCAAACAGCCCCAGCGATCCTGCGGGAGTTAAACCCCTTTAGAACTTGTTGTGGAAGGTACGCGAAATGACTTCGTCCTGCTGCTCCTTGGTGAGCGTGTGGAAGTTCACGGCATAGCCGGAAACGCGGATGGTCAGCTGCGGGTACTTCTCGGGGTGAGCCTGAGCGTCAAGCAGCGTCTCACGGTTGAAGACGTTGATGTTCAGGTGGTGGCCACCCTTCTCGGCGTAAGCGTCGAGCATGTGGACCAGGTTATCGGCCTGAGTCTCGGAAACTTCAGAAACCTTCATAATGTGTCTCCTTCGATCGATAGGCGCCGGCCGAAACCGGCGCGCTAATCAGTAATCGTTATTGTTAGTATAGCACTAACAATAGTTACTCGCCCAGCTGATCAAGGTCGATATCGCCAAAGAACACCTGGTCCTCCTTGCCGAGCGCACCCGGGATGATGGAGAAGGTGTTGGAGATGCCGTCCTGAGCATCGCGGAACGGGAGCTTGGAAACCGAAGACAGCGAAGCGATGGCGCCGTGGCTATCGCGCTTGTGCATGGGGTTAGCACCCGGGGCGAACGGCTGGCCAGCCTTGCGGCCGTCGGGCGTGGAGCCGGTCTTCTTACCGTACACGACGTTGGAGGTGATGGTCAGAACCGAGGTCGTGGGCACGGAGTTGCGGTAGGTGTCGTTCATGCGGATGTACTCCATGAACTGGTGCACAACGTCGTGAGCGATCTGGTCGACGCGGTCGTCGTCGTTACCGTACTTGGGGAACTCGCCCTCGGTCTCGAAGTCGACAATGATGCCGTTCTCGTCGCGGACGGGGTGGACCTTGGCGTACTTGATGGCGGACAGGGAGTCAGCCACGACGGAAAGGCCAGCAATGCCCGTAGCGAACCAGCGGTGCACGTGCTTGTCGTGCAGAGCCATCTGGATGCGCTCGTAGCAATACTTGTCGTGCATGTAGTGGATGATGTTCAGCGAGTTGACGTACACGCCAGCGAGCCACTTCATCATGTCGTTGTACTTGGCCACAACGTCGTCGTAATCGAGCGTATCGCCCTCGACGGCGCGATACTTGGGGCCGACCTGCTTCTTGGAGACCTCGTCAACACCGCCGTTGAGTGCGTACAGCAGGCACTTGGCCAGGTTGGCGCGGGCGCCGAAGAACTGCATCTCCTTGCCGATGCGCATGGAGGACACGCAGCAGGCAATGCCGTAGTCGTCGCCGTGGTAGACGCGCATGAGGTCGTCGTTCTCGTACTGAATCGAGGAGCTGGCGACAGAAGTCTTGGCGCAGAACTTCTTGAAGTTCTCGGGCAGACGGGTCGACCACAGAACGGTCATGTTGGGCTCGGGGCTGGTGCCCATGTTCTCGAGCGTGTGCAGGTAGCGGTAGCTCATCTTGGTAACGAGCGTACGGCCGTCAACACCCATGCCGCCGATGGACTCGGTGACCCACTGCGGATCGCCGGTAAACAGGGCCTGGTACTCGGGGGTACGGGCAAACTTGACCATGCGGAGCTTCATGATGAAGTGATCCACGAACTCCTGGATCTGCTCCTCGGTGAAGGTACCGTTGGCAAGGTCGCGCTCAGCGTAGATGTCGATGAACGTGGAGGTACGGCCGATGGACATAGCGGCGCCGTTCTGCTCCTTGACGGAAGCGAGGTAGGCGAAGTACATCCACTGGATGGCCTCCTGCGTGTTGGTAGCAGGGTTGGAAATGTCGAAACCATAGGTCTCGGCCATCATCTTGAGCTCGCCGAGGGCGCGGATCTGCTCCTGCAGCTCCTCACGATCGCGGATGTTGTCGGCGGTCATGACCGTCGGGGTGGAAGCCTTCTGGGCCTCCTTGTCCTTGATCAGGTAGTCGACACCGTACAGGGCGACACGACGGTAGTCGCCGATGATGCGGCCGCGGCCATAGCCATCGGGCAGACCGGTGATGATGTGGGCCGAGCGGCAGGCGCGCATCTCGGGGGTGTAGACATCGAAGACGCCGGCGTTGTGAGTCTTGCGCTCGAAGGTGTAGCGCTCGACAACGTTCTCGTCGATCTTGTAGCCGTGCTGGCTGGCAGCCTGGCAAGCGATGCGGATACCGCCGTTGACGTGCAGCGCGCGCTTGAGCGGCTTGTCAGTCTGGAGACCGACGATGGTCTCCTTCTCGCGGTGGGCGTTATCGATGTAGCCAGCGGGGTGGCTCACGATACCCGTAACGGTCTTGGTGTCCATATCGAGGACACCGCCCTGCTCGCGCTCCTTAAGCAGCAGGTCGAGAACCTCGCCCCACAGCTCCTTGGTACGCTCGGTTGGGCCGGCGAGGAACGACTCGTCGCCCTCGTAGGGGGTGTAGTTCTTCTGGATGAAGTCTCGGACGTCAACTTCTCCCGTCCAGATGCCTTCCTTGAAGCCTTCCCATGCCTCCTGCATTGTGTAACCACGCTCCTAGTTACGTGTAATGCGGCGCTCTCTCACACCGCTGCTTATTGAATTCTTGAATGTTAGACCTGCATGACCGGCTTCATTCGCTTTCCGTCGCGCGTTAGCGCAGGGAAAAACGTTTATTCACCTTGGTCTTGCAACCCTAAACCCAAGATTTCACCCGTTAGTGAAGGATAACATAGCCACCCCCTTCATCAGGGCTGTTATATGTTCCTTTTTTTGTGTCATTAGAGCGTTTTCAACAAATCCGCAGGAAACGCGCCCGCCATCAGCTACCGTTCACCGAATTATTTGATATTTCCCCTTGCCTTTATACGTCCTTCACTCTAGCTGTTATGCCAGCTTTAGCAGGGTAAAGTGCCTCTGAGTAGGCTTTAGGACATGTCTAACGATCTGCCCCCAACTTTGCTGGTACCGACGGTGTACGGAGAGTTTTCTAGGCATGTCCCAAAATCTACCGCATAAGGTGTGCATACAGGGGTATCATCTTTCACCGAAAATAGTTTCTAGTGTTAGGGGTTTTCGGTGGAAGATACCGATTTCCATGAGCTTGGGCGTCAGCTCTTAACTGAGTTTGGCAGCATGCATCAGCGCATTTCGCGCTTTGCGGACAAAGCTCTCGGCGGCGAGATGGCTGTCATGCGCGCTCTCATGCTCGCCGGCGGTTCGCTCACGCCGAGCGAACTCGCTGATCGCGCCTGGGTTTCGAGCGCCCGCATCGCCAACATCCTACGCGCCCTCGAAACCAAGGGCTGGGTCGAGCGCGAGCACTCAAAGACCGACCGTCGTCGCGTACACGTCACGGTGACCGACAAAGGCCGACAAGATCTCGAAATCAAACGTCGGGAATTCGAGAAACGCACCGCGGCCTTCCTCGAGCAGCTCGGCGAAACAGATACCCAAGAGATGGTGCGCCTTCTAAGGCGTGCCAACGAAATTATCGACCGCAACCAAGAAAGGAGAGATGCCGAGTGAGGATTCTCAAGCTCTTTAAAAAACATGTCCTGGCACTGTTCGCAGCTATCGTACTTATCGTAATCAGCTGCAACGCCGATCTGGCGCTGCCTACCTATATGAGCGACATCGTCGACGTGGGCGTGCAGCAAGGCGGCATCGCCTCGCCCGTACCCGACACCATTCGTGCCGAATCGCTCGACGACCTCGAACTCTTTACGAGCGCCAAGGACGCCAAAGCCGTGGAGGCCGTGTTTAGCAAGGCTGGCAAAAACGGCATTCGAACGTACAAGGGCACCGAGGAAGAGCGTGCCGACGGCGGCAAGATTGCCGACATTATGAGCCTGCCCGAGACCGTCGTCCTTTCGCTCAATCAGGGCATCGACGCCAGTTCCATGGGCGACATGATGGGCACGTCCAGCGAAAAAGACAACAGCGCCGCCCAGGCCATGCCCGCCCCCGAGCAGATGGCAGCGATGACGCCCGAGCAGCTCGCCGATATGCAGCAGAAGGCCGCAGCGGCGCAGAGCATGCAAAAGCAGATTGATGCCGACGGCGGCAAGATCACCATGAAGAGCCTGCGCCTGGGCGTTGAAGGTGGCTTGATCGACCAGGGCAAGCTCGTCGAAGGCGCCAACGAAATGGCGGACAAAATGGGCTCCATGTCGGGCTCTATCGTCACGCAGCGCGCCGTGACCTACGTGCAGGACGAGTACAAGGCGCAGGGCATCGACCCCGCCGACGTGCAGAACGCCTACCTGGGCCGCATGGCGACCACGATGTTTGGCCTGTGCCTGGTGTCGCTCGTTGCCACCATCCTGACCGGCGCTGTGGCGTCGCGCACCGCCTGCTCCATCGCCCGCGACCTGCGCCGCGAGACCTTCAACAAGGTCATGCACTTCTCGCCGGCCGAGGTGGGCAAGTTTAGCCAGGCCTCGCTCATCACCCGCTGCACCAACGACATTCAGCAGATCCAGATGGCAGCGACTCTGTTCATTCGCATGTGCCTCATGGCGCCTGTCATGGGTATCGTCGCGGTCATGCGCGTCCTGGCCAACCACACCGGCCTGGAGTGGACCATCGCCGTGGCCATCATCGCGGTCTCGGCCGTCGTCGGCGTGCTCATGGGCCTTACCATGCCCAAGTTCAAAAAGATGCAGAGCTTTGTGGACCGCGTGAACCTTACCGCGCGCGAGCTGCTCGACGGTCTTATGCCCATCCGCTCGTTCAACCGCGAGGAGCACGAGCTCGAGCGTTTTGACAAGGCATCGCTCGATCTGATGACCACGCAGCTCTACACCAACCGAGCTATGAGCTTTATGATGCCGCTCATGATGCTCGTCATGAACTGCATCACCGTGCTTATCGTCTGGTTTGGCGCGCAGGGTGTGTCCAACGGCGTGATGCAGGTCGGCAACATGATGGCGTTTATCTCCTATACCATGCAGATCGTCATGGCGTTTATGATCCTCACCATGGTTTCGGTTATCCTGCCCCGTGCCGAGGTCGCAGCCGAGCGCGTGGAAGAGGTCATCACTTGCCCCACGAGCATCAACGACCCCGCCTCGCCCAAACTGCCCGCGGCCAGCGCGCCGCACGGTGAGCTCACTTTCCGCGACGTGAGCTTCCAGTATCCCGATGCCCGCGCCGACGTCATTAGCGGCGTGAACTTCACCACGCATGCCGGTCAGATGCTCGGCATCATTGGCTCCACGGGCTCGGGCAAGTCCACGCTCGTGCAGCTGATTCCGCGCCTGTACGACGTCACGGGCGGCAGCATTTCGCTCGACGGCATCGACGTGCGCGACATGACCCTTTCCGAGCTGCGCCGCCGCATTGGTTACATCCCGCAGCAGGGTCGTCTGTTCTCGGGCACCGTTGAGAGCAACCTCAAGTTTGCCGGCGACATGGTGAGCGACGAGGACATGCACCGGGCCGCGCGCATCGCCCAAGCCGAGGACTTTATCGCCGAGCGCGAGGACGGCTACGACTCCCCCATCAGCCAGGGCGGCTCCAATGTCTCGGGCGGTCAGCGCCAGCGTCTGGCCATCGCACGCGCGTTGGCCAAAAAGCCCGAGGTCGTGGTGTTCGATGACTCGTTTAGCGCCCTCGACTACAAAACAGACGCGCGCCTGCGCGAGGAGCTTGCCAAAAACGTTACCGACGCCGCGCTCGTGGTCGTGGCCCAGCGCATCGCGACCATCATGCACGCCGACCAGATCATCGTGCTCGACGACGGCCACGTGGTGGGCACCGGTACGCACGAGGAGCTGCTACACAGCTGCCCAGCGTACCTGGAGATCGCACAGTCGCAGCTTTCCGCCGAGGAGCTGGGGCTCACCCAAGAAGAAATTGAAGCCGTCATGGAAGGAGGCGAGCGCTAATGGCAGACAAGACCAAGACTCAGATTCCCAAGCCCACCCGTCGGCGCGGTCCCATGGGCCGCATGGGTGGCATGGGCCGCGGCGAAAAGGCCAAGGACTTTAAGGGCACCATGAGGCAGCTACTCGGCTATATCGGTCAGCACAAGATTGCCGTGTTTGCCGCCGTCGCCTTTGCCGTGTGCTCGGTCATCTTTAACATTGTGGGACCCAAGGTGCTCGGCCAGGTTACGACCAAACTGTTCGAAGGCCTGGTTGCCAAGGTCAACGGCACCGGCGACGTCGACTTTGCCTGGATCGCCAAGACGCTCGGCTTTTTGCTCTGCCTGTACCTGGCAAGCTCTGTCTGCAGCCTCATCCAAGGCTGGCTCATGACCGGCGTCACGCAAAAGATCTGCTATCGCATGCGCAAGGAGATCGCCGCCAAGATCGCCGTCGTGCCGATGAGCTATTTCAACGGCCACAGCAAGGGCGACGTGCTCAGCCGCATCACCAACGACGTCGATACGCTCGGTCAGTCACTCAACCAGAGCGTGACGCAGCTCATCACGTCAGTGACGCAGATTATCGGCGTGCTCGTCATGATGTTGTCGATCAGCCTGCCACTTACCGGCATCACCGTGCTCACGCTGCCGGCAGCCGCGATTATCCTGACCGTAATGATTCACTTCTCGCAGCCGTACTTCCGCGAGCAACAGCAAGTCCTTGGCACCGTCAACGGCATTATCGAGGAGGACTTTGCCGGCCAGAACGTCATTCAGGTGTTCGACCGCGCCGAGGCCTCGATCGAGGAGTTCGACAAAGAGAACGACCGCCTCTTTATGAGCGGTTGGCGCTCTCAGTTCCTGTCGGGCCTGATGATGCCGCTTATGAGCCTGGTGGGCAACATGGGCTACGTGGGCGTCGTCGTGGTAGGCGCGCAGCTCGCGCTGACCGGCAATGCCACGCCCGGCGACATCCAGAGCTTTATCCAGTACGTTCGCAACTTTACGCAGCCGGTGCAGCAGCTGGGCAACGTGAGCAACACGATGCAGTCGATGGCCGCCGCCACCGAGCGCGTGTTTGAGTTCCTGGCCGCGCCCGAGGAGGAGCAGAAGGCCGACGCGCAGATTCCCGAGAAGCGCCCCGGCCACGTGGAGTTCGACCATGTCAAGTTTGGCTACACGCCCGACAAGACCATCATCCACGACTTTAGCTGCGAGGCGCAGCCCGGCCAAACCATTGCCATCGTCGGCCCCACCGGCGCCGGCAAGACCACGCTCATTAAGCTGCTGCAGCGCTTTTACGACGTGGACGGCGGTTCGCTGCGCGTCGAAGGCGTCGACGTGCGCGACTGGGACCGCGCGGCGCTGCGCGGCGAGTTTGCCATGGTGCTGCAGGACACCTGGCTGTTTAACGGCACCATCCGCGAGAACATCCGCTACGGACGCCCCGATGCGACCGACGCCGAGGTCGAGGCCGCCGCACGCGCCGCACGCTGCGACCACTTTATCCATACGCTCGCCGGCGGCTACGACTTTATGATCAATGAGGAGGGCACCAACCTCTCACAGGGCCAGCGCCAACTCGTGACCATCGCCCGCGCCATTTTGGCCGACCGTCCGGCGCTGATTTTGGACGAGGCGACTTCCAACGTCGATACCCGTACCGAGGAGCTTATTCAGCGCGCCATGGATGCGCTGATGCAGGGCCGCACGAGCTTTGTCATCGCGCATCGCCTGTCCACGATCCGCAACGCCGACGTGATCTTGGTGATTCGCGACGGCGACATCGTCGAGAAGGGCACGCACGACGAGCTGCTCGCCCAAGGCGGCTTCTACGCCGACCTGTACAATTCGCAGTTCGACGAAGCGGCGTAAAACCGGCGGCAAACAACCGCAATACCCAAAAAACGGGGGCGCAGGTTCATCCTGTGCCCCCGTTTTTCGTTCTGTGGCCCTTGGACCGCATCCCCTGGAGCCGAATTGACGGTCCTTTCCAGCCCCTGTGGGCAAAAAATGGCAAATATGAGTACTGTTACCTTTTTAGTAACAGCCAAAACAGCCCCATATGCTGCCCGCACGGCTTGCAAGCGCCCCTAAATTACTCAAATAGTTCTATAGCAGGCTTATATGTGTTAAGGTTAATGAACATATTTTCTGTTATGTCTATTATCTTATGCCGGCAATATGACACTACGATAGCAACAGTACTCATATTTGCCATTTTTTGTCCACAGGGCCTGGAAAAGGCCAACAGGGTAGTCATTGGGGACGTTCTTAAACGACCAGTCAAACAAGAACGTCCCCAACGACTACTTAAAAACGGGAGATTATCCACTCTCATTCTGCGAGCACTCATTTAAGTCTGTCCCAAATGAGTGCCCGGCAGCAACGGGACCGCCGATGTCTTGGCAGAGTCAGCGAAAACCCGCGTAACTAAACCCGCTCCGCGATCTCGTGAATGAGATAGTCGGTCTTTTCCCAGCCCAGGCACGGATCGGTGATCGACTTGCCAAAGACACCGCCGTCGACCGGCTGGTTGCCGTCCTCAAGGTAGGACTCGATCATAAAGCCCTTGACCAGCCTTGAAATGACTTCGTTGCGGCGGCAGCTGTCGAGCACCTCCTTGCAAATGCGATACTGCTCCAGCGGACGCTTGCCCGAGTTGTCGTGGTTGCAGTCGATGACCGCTGCCGGATTGGCATAGCCGGCGTGCTCGGTATAGCGCTCGGCCAGGCGCTCGAGGTGCTCGTAGTGGTAGTTGGGGTAGGTGCGCCCATCGAGACCGATGTAGCCACGCATAACGGCGTGCGCGAGCGGATTGCCGTCGCACTCGACCTCCCAGTTGCGGAAGATGAAACTCTGATGCGCCTGAGCGGCGTAGATGGAGTTGAGCATGACGGTGGTGGAGCCGGCAGTGGGGTTCTTCATGCCCACCGGCACCGAAATGCCGCTCGACACCAGACGGTGCTCCTGGTTCTCGACCGAGCGCGCGCCCACAGCGACGTAGCTCAGCAGATCGACAAGGTACTGATAGTTAGAGGGGTAGAGCATCTCGTCGGCGGTAAAGAAGCCGGTCTCCTCGATGACGCGCAGGTGCATGTGGCGAATGGCCTTGACGCCCTCGAGCAGGTCATCGGGCGCCTCGGGGTCGGGATTGTGCAGTAGACCCTTGTAGCCGGTACCCTTGGTGCGCGGCTTGTTGGTGTAGACACGCGGGATGATGATGAGCTTGTCCTTGACCTCCTCGGCGGTTTTGGCCAGGCGGTTCATGTACTCGAGGACCGAATCCTCGCGATCGGCAGAGCACGGGCCGATGATGAGCACCTTGCGCGCGTCCTCGCCGGTAAAGACCTTGGCGACCTCGGCGTCGAATGCCTGCTTCTTAGCGGTAAGCTCGGCGGAAAGCGGCATTTCCTCGCGGATCTCCATGGGGATCGGCAGCCTGCGTTTGAAATCCATGGCCATAGGGGCCTCCTCAATCTATAGAGAGAGCAAAAAGCGTATTGTTGAGTGCTCGGCATTATCCGCTGTCGCACGCTAAAGTGCAAGCACAGCCTACTAAAAAGGGAATGAATCGACACAAGGGCCCGCTCACCACGAGAGTGGATAATCTCCCGTTTTTGGCCCATGTTCGCGCTCAAAGTGGGAGATTATCCACTCTCGTCGGGCAAGCGTCCGAAAATCCTCACTCGTGACCCCTTTTCCTCCGTCCCCGAGGGATCGGGGCTCGCCTGCCGAATGATTGATGCGGCCGCCCTGCGTCCATGTCACACTCAGAGGTGGCCTGACCCAACTTGGAAGGAGCCTTCATGAGCCTTGACAACGTAACCCTGCGCGCCGCCACGCTCGACGACCTGACCGGCATCGCCGCCATCTACAACCAGCTGTGGTGCAACACGCTGCGCAACCGCGGCGACGTCGAAGCTGCCGATTTCTGCGCGCGCTTTAACATCGCTATGCAGCTGCAACGCTCACCTATCGCGCTTGTCGCCGAGGCCGAGGGCCGCATTATCGCCGCCTGCTGCATCGGCATCTTCGAGGACGGCAAGCCGCGCACCAACCCCACGTGGGAGTCCTGCTACAACGAGATGCTCGCCCAGGCAACCGAAATGGCAAAGGCTGCCGACGCCAAGCTCGAGGGCTCGCTCTTCGGCGACAGTCGCGAAAAGGCCACGGCGGATCGCTTTGCCGCCACAGGCAACGAGTATGCCCAGGGCCAGCTCAACCTGATCATCATCGTGCCCGAGTGGCAGGGCAAGGGGCTCGGCCGCGCGCTTATCGACCTTGCGCGCGCCGAGCTCGCCAAGGCAGGCTGCACCAAGTTCTTCCTGATGAGCGACTGCAACTCCGACTGGCAGTTCTACGAGCACCTCAACATGAAGCGCATCCTGGAGGATCACAGTCAAGACACCGGCGACGGTTTTATCGTCTACATGTACGGAGGCGACACGCAGGATTAGCCTGAGTGCCACCTCATGGGCTTTCTCCAAAACAGCCCAAACCAATCAGCCACGCCAAAAGGGACATGCCAAAAAGGGACAGGTTTATTTTGGCAGGTTTTATCTGGGCAAACGCCAACCGCCGCGAGGAGAGCTGCTTGCCCTTGCGGCGGCCTTCTCGCCGAAAAACCAAGTGAGTAGACCTTTTGCAGGAGGCCGAGCACACTCCAAAACGCCACAGCTCTGACCTGCGGTTTTATTTAGCGTTTGTCGCGGTGTGCTCGACAGATCCAAAAAAGCCTACTCACTTGCATCTGAGGCGCACCGGATCGGCAAAAAACCGCCGCGAAAGGGGTCCGGACCCTTCGCGGCAGTTGTTAATACGCCGAACTTGTTATCGCAAAAGCCAATCACGCGCCGAGACCACGCTACAGTCTTTCGACTCATACGTTGAATCCACGCGGGCCACAACATAGCGCGCATCTTTTGCAATGTCGATCTCATCGCATACAGCCTGTAAATGGCGGGCGTACTTATCGTGATACGTTCTGGATGATTTTATTTCGATAGCCTTGGGACTCCCTGAGTTTGTGCAGTCGAGCAAATCGATTTCTCGCTTGCCGTCGTCCCTATAGAAATACAACTCGGGATTCTCGCCCACGTTGAGATGGCTCTTCGCCGTTTCGGAAACGATGAGGTTTTCGAAAACTGCCCCCAGATAAGGGCTCTCCAAAAGTTGCTCCAGTGATCCAATTTTGAGCAAGTAGCAGAGCAGCCCCGTGTCGTAAAAATAAAGCTTGGGCGTTTTAGTCAAACGTTTCCTGGCATTTGCATAATAGGGCTGCAGTGAAAACGTCAGGTAGCTCTGCTCCAGGATAGACAACCAGCTTTTAATGGTCGATACGTTCACACCCGTATCTCGAGAAAGCGAAGATATATTAATGAGAGCACCGGCGCTCTGGGCAATTATGGACAGAAACTTATGAAACTCCGCTTTATTGCGCACATCAAGCAAGCCCACAACATCGCGCTCAACATAGGTATCAATATAGCTGGGGAAATAAACCGAGGACGGCATTCCGGCGGAACGCAGGCGAGGGTATCCCCCTTCGAGCGCAAACAAATCCACTTCCAACTGCCCCTGCTGGCCCCTCTCCGCTTCTCGAAACGAAAATGGCAGCAATTTTAAGATCCCGACTCGCCCGGCAAGAGACTGGCCGATGCTTTTCATCATCAAAAAGTTTTGCGATCCCGTAAGGATGTATTGACCGGCGTCTCCCCGCTCATCCGAAACAACCTGAATCATCGAGAACAAATCCGGGGCGTATTGCGCCTCGTCGATGATGAGTCCGCCCTTTCGGTTGCGGATAAAACTCACCGGATCCTCCAAGGCCGCGCGCCTCGTTTGGGGGTCCTCAAGCGTAACATAAGAATAGTCGGGAAAGGCATGCCGAACCAGCGTAGACTTACCGCTCTGCCTAGGCCCCGTCAACGACACAACAGGAAACCAACCCGCCATGCGAATGAGCAACTCATGCAAATCCCTGTTAATGTACTCGGCCATATCAACGCCCCTTATAACGCTGTTACCATAATCGTATAGTATCATTTGCCATAATCTTGCAGTAGCGTTTTCCATAATCTTGTAGTAGTGTTTTCCACAATCTTATAGTAGCCCAGTTCAAAAACGTTATTTATAGAGCCGAAATCTCAGACCCTAAATAACAATAGCCACCACAATGGGAACTGTCCCCATTGTGGTGGCTTGCAGGCGAGTTGACTTATTCGACTATCGCGCGCCGGCCGTGTCCGAGTCTAGAGCGTGGCAAGTCGCTTGGATTCGCGGACGGCGAGGGCGATGGAGATAAGGCCAGTGATGGCGTCAGCCGCCACCAAGGCAAACCAGACACCCTGAACGCCCATCATGTTGCCAAGCAGGTACATAAGCGGCACGGAGCAGATCACGTAGCGGAGCAGACCGGTGAACGTGGCGATACCCACCTTCTCAACCGCCTGGAAGTACATCGACATGGTCATGGCAAGATAGCCCAGGGCCACGGCCAGGATAACGATGCGCGTGGCGTTGGCGGCAACCTCGACGAGCGCCGGGTCGCTACCAGCAAAAAAGGCGCAGACCGGCGTTGCGGCCACCCATAGCACAGCAGACACCGCAGCAAGCGTCACGACCTGGTACTTAAGCGTGCAGGAGAGCGTTTCCTTGAGGCGCGCCCACGCCTTGGCGCCGGCGTTGAAGGCGGCAATGGGCTGCAGGCCGTACGAGAAGCACTGGGCGACCATCATGGTAATGTAGAGGATGTAGCCGTTGATCACGCCAAAAGCCGCGATGTAGAGCGAACCCATATCGCCGCCGAGCTGGCCAAGCAGCGAGTTGGCAACGGTGTTGAAGATGAACGTGGCAGCCTGCACCAAAAAGAACGGGAAACCGATCTTGATGATCTGACCGCAGATGCCCATGTCGAGTTTGAGATCGGCGGCGCTGATCTGGAGCTGCGACTTCTTACCGCCGATGAACCAGAAGACACCGATGGCCCAGATACCGATGGAAAGACCGTAGTACACGCCGGCTCCCATAACGCCGAGCTTGAGCACAAACGTGGAAAGCGCAAGCCAGCAGATAGCGACGATGGCAGACACGGTCATGAGGTTGGCCTGGATCTGAACCTTCTCGTCCACACGCATGACGGCGGTGACCATTTGACCAATGACCGTGAGCGGCAGCAGCACGGAGAAGGTGCGCACGCCGGCAACGGTATCGGCCATGATGTCGGGCGTGGCGCCGAAGAATGCGCAGATGGGCTCGGTAAACACAGCCATCACCACAGCAAGCAGCACACTCACAATCGTGGTAAGCCAAAAGCCCTGGCTAAACGCCTTGCTGGCGCCCTTAATGTCGCCGGCACCCAAAAGGTTGCCCACCACGGCGGGCACGCCGGTACCAAACAGGTTGCCAAAGGCCAGGTTAATGTACTCGACCGACATGATGATCGAGACGCAAGCCAGGCCGTGTGCACCCAGGCCCCAACCCATCACGAGGCCCTCAAGGACCACCATGATAATCTGGGCGAGCATACCCTGGCCGGTGATGATGGTGTACTTGCGCACCAGGCCGGGAATCGGCTGCGAGGCAAGCTCACGCTCCTCCTCAACAGCGGCGGTTGCTTCTTCTGCCATTGTTCTCCCCTTTCCATGAGAGATTGATGAATGGATGAATGGATGAATGGATGGATGGGCGGCACGCACGGGCTGTGGCACCGCCCGGCGATGCAGCAGCCCCGCTAGGCCTCGTAGACCACCTTGCCGGCAATCATCGTGAGAGACGCCGTGGCCTCGAGGACCTCAGCCGGTTCGCAGTCAAAGAGGTTGCGGTCGAGCACACAGATATCAGCCTGTTTGCCGCATGCGAGCGTACCGATGCGATCCTCGGCATGCATGGCGTAGGCGCTGCCGTAGGTGTAGGCGCGCAGGGCCTCGGCCATGGTGATGCGCTCCTGCGGGAACCACCCTTCTGGGTTGGAGCCGTCCTCGAGCATGCGGAAGACCGCGCCGTACACCTCCTCCATGGGCTCCAAGCCCACAACGGGGAAGTCACTGCCCAGGTGCACCACGGCACCGCTGGCAAGCAGGCTATGCAGGGGCCACGAAAGCGCAGCACGCTCGGGGCCCACGGCATCGTCCTTGGCAAGGTCAGCCATATCGAGCAGCATGTGCCACGGCTGCATACCAGGGCATATACCCAGCTCGGCATAGCGCGGCAGATCCTCGGGCTGAACCGTCTCGTTGTGCTCCATGGAGTGGCGGCAACCCCGCTTACCATGCAAGCGCTCGCCCTCCTCAAAGCAATCAAGCACAAAACGCACCGAGCGATCGCCGATCGTATGGACGCGCGTGTCAACGCCCCATTCCTGCGCCCTGACAATGGCGGCACGGATGCGCTCTGGATCCTCCGCGGGCTCACCGCAGGTATCGGGCGCGTTGGAATAGGGTTCAAGCATCCAAGCGGTGTGGTCGGAGCACACGCCATCAAGAAACTGCTTAAAGCCGTGCCACTCGACCTGCGTACCCGAGAAGGCGTATTTCTCCTTGATCTGCTCGAGCGTTAAGGACTCGTTTTCGAACAGATCGGTGTACAGGAACACGCGCAGTGGCAAGTCGCCCTTGGCATTAAGACCTGCCAACACCGCATACGGGTTTTCCATGCTCACAAACGTAGGATTGACCATGCCGACCGTAGTGATTCCCAGGGCATTGGCGCGCCGGGCGGTTTTTGCAAACGACGCGTCAACAACCTCGGGCGCTGGGTCGTAGACCTCGTCCATAAAGAAGACGCCGGCGTTGTTGGAAAACACGCCCGTCAGATTGCCCTCGGCATCCTTAAGGATCTTGCCGCCTGCGGGATCGGGCGTCTGCGAAGTTACTCCCACCTTGTTGATGGCGCAGGTATTGGCACTAAAGGTATGCAGGTCAACCTGCTGCAGAAAGACCGGGCGGTCCGAGATGTACTCATCGATCATCGCGGCTGTGGGCATCTCGGGGACATCCCACTGGAACTGGATAATCTGGCAGCCCAGAATCCACTCGTTATCGGGATGGTCGGCTGCAAACGCCACGACACGTTCCATCGCCATCTCAAAACTGGTGCAGTCGATGAGGTTGACGGCAAAATCGGGGTCGGTCATAAACGCGCCCTGGGCAAAATGCGTGTGCGAGTCGATCAGGCCGGGCATGACGAGCTGGTCGCCAAAGTCGCGCACCTCGGTATCGGGACCGATAAACGGTGCCAGGTGAGCATCGTCACCGCAGGCAACAATCTTATCACCGCGCACGGCAACGCCGCCCTTAAACGGCTCGAGCCCATCGCCGGTAAAGACGGCGTTGCTCTTGATAACTACATCAGCCTTGTCCATGTGAGCCTCCTCAGGCATCTTTGGTTGCAACGCGGACGCACCGCCCGCGTGGGCACTCGGTTGGGAGCGTAGCGCTCCCGCATCGGCGCGTGCCTACAAGCCGTGCTCGGACGTCTGTCCCACGTCCGCGGCTTCGCGCTACACCCATTGATACACAGGGGCAAATCCGTGCCAAGGCCAGGGATCGCAAACGGTCAGTTTAAGCAGGTTTACACGCTTTACCTGCAGGTTTATTGTCTGAGATTATTACCGCGTCATTACGCCCAACGGCGTGCCCGCCCACACGGCAAGACCCGCATGCAAGGAAGAATAGGACTAGGAACGCCAAAAGGCATCTATGAGGTCATCTCGGTTGGAGACACCGCTTTTAACGTAGATGCGATGCAAGTGCGCCTTGACAGTGCCAGGGCTGATGACCAACTCGCTGGCGATGTTTTGGGCGTCGTTGCCCTTCAGCACCAGCGTGAGCACCTCCTGCTCGCGCCGCGACAGCTTATGGGCATCGGCATAGATCACAACGCGTGATGCTAGATCGTCCCCAGAGCGTGCGCTCTCGGCCGCCACGTCCTCATCGGCACGCGGATGACGGGCATACACGCGCAGGATATGGCTAAACTGGCAAAAGAGTTGGACCGCGCATGCCATGAGCAGCACGTTTTCGGAGATATTGCGCTCGGACAGATACCACAAAAAGAGGCTGATGACGGGGTTTTGAGAGTCGGGGCGACAGAGCAAAATCATGTAGGTGTCCTCGGCGATTACGCAAAACGCAAGAACGAGTGCCACCTTCCAAAAGAGCTTTGAGCGGTCGAGGTCGAGTTTCTCAACACGCGTGGCCCTGTGCCGGTAATGCCAGGCGGCATAGGCAAGACATCCTACATTGCCCAGGTCACGCGTGAGCCAAAAGAGATACTGCTGCATCTCTCCGGCAGCACCGCTGCGAGGCACCAGCACCAATTGCAAGATTGAAAACGGCACGATAGCAAGTCCGAGCATGCGCGACGTCGGCCTTTTGCGCAAGCGCGCAAACATCCACAGTACCACGCAGGCATAGATGGCAATACCGAGCACGCAGCGCAGCAAGGGGTGCTGCAACGGCTCGCTAAAGGTAACAGCGTAGTCGTATTTGAGCCGATTGTACTCGTCAAAAAAAATGACCGACATATCGAGCATGTAGAGCAAAAAGCCCGCCGCGGCCACCAGGCTGTCGCGACGGCGCGTCATGAGCCAAACCACCAATGCCACGGCACTGGTCACCAGAGCCACACCCATGATAATCGTGGTGTAGATATAGAACGCGAAACTCATGCCCGCCTCCCCTGCCTAGATGCCGTGAGGATGTTGACAGATTCTTTGCCGCAAGATTAGACTCACCGATTAAACGTACTGTATCGTTTAGATAAACAAGCTGTGTCTCACCGATGAAAGGAGATGCCATGGCGCCTATCGCACCGCTCAAAATACTCGTTGCCCCTGCCGCCAAGGCCATCGTCCACCTGTGCGACTCACTTACCTACAATGACGTCCCCTGTGTCGTCGAAGAGCGTTCGGACAGCTGCCCCTATCTGGGCCACGTCCCCTTCTTTGCGCCTAAGCTCGTTTCCGATCCCGAGCACCGCGAACAGTAATCCAAGATGCACCAAGCGCTGCGCAACTCGCGGCGCTTACTGTTTTGGTGCAAAGTAACCTGACCCCCGTGCACCAACGCCGGGATTGTCGACGCTTCGGCCGCGGCGCGATATGAGGCGCGAAACCTCGCCCAATAACAGGCCAATCACTACGCCCGCGAGAATCGGCAACTTTGCCATCTCGGCAGGTGAGCTGTTGAGCGGCACAATCGTAGCAACAATCGAAAGCACGAGCTCCACCACGGGAATCGCAAGCGCCACCGCGAGCACCTTGCCCTCGAAAGGCGCACGGAACACACGCGAGCGATTATCGTGCTTGCGCAGACGCCAAAACGCTGGGAACATGGGGATATAGCTCATGAGCAGAAAGACGACGTTCATCGAGAAGAAGACCCAAAAGACGTCGGAACCCTCACCCAGCGGAATCTGGAGCAGCAGCACCAGGCTGGCAAAACAGCCGTTAATGAGCGCCGAGCCGTTGGGCATGCCGGTCTTTTTGGACACCAACGCAAAGGGACGCGGCATGTTGCCATGGCGCGCGGCATAGCTCGCTACGTTGTTGACGCCAAAGCTCCAGCAGATCATATTGGCGAACAACGTCACCAAAAAGGCCACGCCCACGACCATCGTCAGCGGGTGGGTGCGCCCCACCATAGCGGCGACTGCGTCCACAATGCCCGAATCGAGTGAAAGCTGCTCGGTGGGAACCGCGGCTCCGATGCCAATGCCACAGATGATGTAGATCGCCGCAATGGCCACGCCACCGGCAATAACCGCCTTGGGGATATCACGCGACGGGTTCTTCATCGTGCTGGCAAAGGTCGCGACCACTTCGAAGCCCATAAAGTTGAACAGGATAATCGATAGGTACGTCAACGAATTGGTGTCGCCCAGATCTGGAATGAAGGTCTTAAACGACATGTCGTTGGCAAAGCCGTTATTGCAGGCAAACCAAATGCCGACGATTCCCACCACAGCGGTAATGAGCACCTTGATGACGGCGCCGCCGTCCATGACCCAATCTGCCTCGGCCACCGGCTGCATTGCCATGACCGTGACGCCCCACACAAAGACAATCTCGATGGCGATTCGGATCCCGAGTGAAAACTCGATACCCCACACCGCATTAATGACACTGGGGAACATGCAGGCGATACTTGCCACCCACAGCGGAAAGTTAACCCAGTAGCACCAAGAGCAACGAGCGCCCCAACGGTCGCCCAGGCCCAAGCGAACCCAATCGTACAGGCCGCCCTCGGAATCAAACGCCGTACCCAGCTCGGCCACCACCAGACCATAGGGAAGCAAAAACGTAATGATAAGGAAGATCCACCAGAAGAACTGCACGTTGCCCATGGCAGATGCCGGAGCCGCCGCCTCGATGGTAAACACGACGCAGATAACCGAAAGGATGACCTCGATCAGGGAGAACTTTTTACCTGCCATGGCGCGCTCCCCCTACAGCAAAAAGGATGGCATCTGTACCGAAGGCGCAGCCCAAGGTAGGGTTGCAGGCCGCGTCACCGGTGCAGGTGCCATCCCAGAGAGAGGAGAGGATGCATTTGTTGGACCAACGCTCGCGGAACAGGCGCGTGTAGATAACGATACGCTGGTACATAGATACTCCGATCAAAACGGCCGCGTTCACGACCGATAACTTTCGGCAATTGAAGACGCGTCTGACCTGGGAAATTCAAGCGAACAATTGGCCTAACCCGCAAAAAATCCCAGGCCAGACGCGTACTCAATCAAAGAAAAGGGCACTCCGAAGTGGAGGCAACGGAGTGCCCAAAGAAAACCCAACCGACCAAGACATCGGGCAAGCCGACCATCAATGCCCCAAGATGGTTCGATTCGCCGATTGTCCGATTGATCGGCTGGGTTTTCGAGGTGCCCCAGGTCGCCGCGAAAGAGGAGCGAAGCGTACTTTGGTACGCGAGCGACGGTTTGAGCGGCGAGATGGGGTGCCTCGGAAAGTCAGACGATTAAGCGGACGGCTCCTGCTGAGTGATGCAGTGGATATTGCCGCCGCCGAAGACGACCTGCTCGGACTGAACGCCGACGCACTTGTAGACGCCCTCGCCCCAGACCTCGTCATAGATCTTCTGGAGCGTGTCAACGGCCAGCTGGTCGTTCTCGTCGCCGTACTGCGGGACGATAACGCCGTGGTTGGTGACCAGGTAGTTCATGTAGGAGGCGATCAGCGGCTCGTCGGGAACGCGCGGCTCGGCGTTCTCGTCGGCGTCGATGGTGTCGCAGGAAGCCTGGTCCATGAACAGCGGGTTCACGGGCATGCAGAGCTTGTAGACCTTCATCTTGCGGCCCTTGGCGTCAACGGCGTTGGAGAGGGTCTCGTAGGCAGCGTGGCACTGCTCGTAGAACGGATACTCGGGATCGTCGGTCCAGATGCAGGCCATGACGCCCGGAGCGATGAACGTGGCAACGTCGTCGATATGACCGTTGGTCTCCTCGGGGTCGATGCCCTCCTTGACCCAGATGACCTTCTCGACACCCAGGTAATCCTTGAGGTGCTCGTCCATGTAGGCGCGAAGCTCCTCGCTCCAGGGCTCAAACTTCTTGTGGAACTTGGGCCAGATGGACTCGGGATCCTCTTCCTCCTCCAGAACCGCAGAGCAGGTGCGGCCCGGGGAAAGCAGGCACTGGTCGGTCACGACAAGGGTGCCCTCGCCGTCGACGGTGATGGAGCCGCCCTCGAGGATCATGTCGTCGGGACGATAGCGACGGCAGCCGGAGAGCTCAGCCATCTTGAGGGCGATCTGCTCGTCCTTGTCCCACGGGAAGTACAGGCCGTCGACGAGGCCGCCGTAGGCGTTGAAGTGCCAGTGGTTGGCGCGCTTCTCGCCCTTGCCGTTGATGACGTAGGTGGCGGCGGTGTCGCGGAACCAGGCGTCGTCGGTGGTCATCTCGATAACGGTGACGTTCTCGTCGTTCTCGAAGACGGCCTTGCAGTTGGCATAGTCGACCTGGTTGGCGCACATATAGACCGGGGTGAACTCGGAGATGGCGCGGGCGATGGCGGCATACTGCTTCTGAGCAGGCTTGGCGCCGTGGGCCCAGGTGTCGGTGCGGTGGGGCCAGCCCATCCACACGCGATCCTGCGGAGCGAACTCGGCGGGCATAAAGAAGCCGTCGGCCTTGGGGGTGGACTCGGACTCGGTGATCGTACGCATAAGATTTCCTCCAAATCGAACGACCGTTTGCCGCGGGCGGATTGCCCGCAGCCTAAAACCAAGAGATAGTGGGCGCCCGTCCCCCGGCAAAGGTCGGGGCGCCCGGTGCCGGTTTTCACGGAGCCGCACCGACGAGCGGCAACGTAACCAAGTGCGTGGAGACAAACGCACGAAGGATACGAGAGAGAGGTTGGGGCGGGCGGTGGTTACCGGAGCTATCGCTCGCACCCGCCCCAGGAAATAGTGAGCATATTTGTCGCTTTGGGCACGTCTCCGAAGAGGCTAGAGTGCCCGGAGTCGGGAGCGACAAGCCCGACGAAGCGCACGTTGGTACGCGAGGAGGGTTGGAGCCCCAGAACCGGGTGCTCTAGTTCTCCTCGGCCTCGGCGGCCTCCTCAGCGAGACGCTGAGCTGCCAGCTCGGGAGTGAGGCCCTTGTACTCGGTCTCGCGGCCCTTGGCGCTGACGACGCGGACAACCTCGCCGATGAGCAGAAGCACGATGAAGATAACGATCATCGGGAGCTTGTCGCCAATCTCGGCGGCGGAGAGCGGCACCAGCGTTGCAACGATGGCCAGGATCAGCTCGATGCAAGGGATGGCCAGCATGACCTTCATCATGGCACCCTTAAACGGGAACGTGAAGATGCGCTCGCGGTCGGGGTCGTTCTTGCGAAGGTTGAGGAACGCCGGGAACATCGGGATGTAGGTCAGCAGCAGGAAGACGACGGAGGTGCCGAAGAGCATCCAGAAGACGCCGTTGGAGATGGCGTCGATGGGAACGAGCTGCAGGCACAGCACCAGGGAGGCAACGACGGCGTTGACCAGGTTGGCGCCGTTGGGCATGTCATCATCCGAAATCATCGAGGCGAAGACCTTGGGCATGTTGCCGTGCTCGGCAGCGTAGCGGGCGACGGAGTTGACGCCGAAGGACCAGGCGGCCATGTTGGCGAACAGGGTGATCAGGAAGGCGATGCAGATGACCTTGAAGATCATGGAGTCGCCCACCATGGTCTGGACTGCGACAATCATGCCATAGTCGGGGTCGATGGAATCGGCCGGCACAGCAGCGCCGATGCCAAAGCCAGCGAACAGGTAGATCACGGCGATGGACAGGCCACCGACGATGATAGCCTTGGGGATATCGCGAGCGGGATCGGCCATGTCGTCGGTCATGGTGCAGATGACCTCGAAGCCCATGAAGTTAAAGATGATGATCGACAGGTAACCGAGAGCGTTGGTGTTGGTGAGCTCGGGCAGGAAGGTGGCAGCGGACATGTCGTTCGCAAAACCGTTCTCCATGGCATACCAAATGCCCAAAGCGCCAACGATAACGGCGACGGCGACCTTGATGATGGCGCCACCGTTAAGGACCCACTCGGAGTCGGCCGCCTTGGAGCGGCCCATGAGGTAGACGATCCACACAAAGGCAAGATCGATACCCATCTTGGCGATCAAGTTGAACTCAACGCCAAAGACCATGCCCAAAATGTCGGGGAACATGGTAGCCAGCGAGGCAATCCACAGCGGGTAGTTGACCCAGTAGTAATACGAGATGCGGGCGCCCCATTTGTCGCCCAGGCCATCGCGTACCCAGTCGTAAATGCCGCCCTCGCCGTCATAGGTGGTGCCGAGCTCGGCAACAACCATGCCATAAGGAAGCAGGAAGGTCAGGATCAGGAAGATCCACCAGAAGAACTGCTGGTTGCCAATGGCAGCAGCAGGAGCGGCGGCCTCGCAAACGAAGACGACGCAGATGATGGTCGAAATGACCGTCAAAAAGGAAAGCTTTTTCTTTCCGTCGCTCATGATGAGCTCCTTCGCTCAGTCTTGGACAGATCCGAGGCCCAAGGTACTAAGGCAATTGCCTGAGCCTCGGTGAGCGGGCGACAGGAGACGAGCATCCGCCGCCCGCAAACGTGCGTTTAGCAGGCTTAAGGCTTAGAGCTGCTCGAGAGCCTCGAGAGCGGCGTGAAGCTCGGCCTTGGCGGAGTACTCGACACCCTCGTCGTTGAGCGGGGTGCGCTTGCCCAGGGCAGCGAGGAGAGCACGGATGGAGTGCTTGCGGTTCTCGGCCTCGACCCAGCACAGGGAGCGCTCGGGATCGTCCATAACCTCGTCGACGACTTCCTCGTTGCGAGTGGCCGGCAGGCAGTGCATGAACTTGGAGTTGGGGCCGGCGAAGTTCATCATGTCCATGGTGACCTGATACTTGGGGTAGAACACGTCCATGTAGTTCTCGCCCGAGACCTCCTCGTCGTACAGGCCATACCACACGTCGGTGTAGATGAAGTCGGCGCCCTTGATGCACTCGATGTCGTCGGAGATGACGACGGAGCCGCCGGAGACCTTGCAGTTCTCCTCGGCGATGGCCATCATCTGCTTGCCGAACTCGGCGCGCTCCTCAACGGTGCCAACGTGCAGGCCGCCGTCGGGGATCTGGTGGCCCTTGGGTCCAAACTGGACAAACTTCATGCCGACCTTGGAGGCGATGAACATGAGGGAGACGCAGACCTGGGTGGCGTCGCCGATGAAGGCCAGGGTGCAGTCCTCGATCTTCTTGCCCTCGGGGAGGTTCTCGAGCATGGTCATGAGGTCGCCCATCTCCTGCGTGGGATGGTTGAACTCGGACATGCCGTTAATGACGGGCACAGCGGAGCCCTCGGCGAGGCCGACGACGTCCTTGTGACGGTCAACGCGAGCCATCATGATGTCGAGCAGCGAGCCCATAACGCGAGCGGTGTCGCCCAGGGACTCGTGACCGCCGAGCTGGATGGTGCCAGGGCCATAGAACTGAGCATGGCCGCCGAGGTCGGTCATAGCGGTCTCGAAGGAAAGACGGGTGCGGGTGGAAACCTGCTGGAAGATCATGCCAAGGCTCTGGTTGCGGAGCAGGTGCGGATAATAACCGTCAACCTTGATGGCCTTCTTCATTGCCAGGCCAAGATCCTCGATAGCCAGGATCTGCTCTTTGGTGAAGTCGTTGGTGTCGATGAAATCCTTAGGCAACGCCATGTCGATTCCTTTCCGCCGGTCGTGCCGACTATTGCTATGAGGCGCTCGAACATCACGCCTCGTGTTGACAAGACCATCATTCACCCGTATGCATTTTTTACCTAGTTTATTCGGGATTAAAGACCGTTCACGGAGTTACACCCCCTCTAAACCAATATAAACCCGCAGGTAGCCAGCTTGCAGGGGGTTTACTACCTAGAACCGCGAACGGTATACGGCTATGCTGTATCTCGGCGCCTAATCCGCAATGGAACGAAGGGTTGAGACGTCTATATCCCACAAGGTATACAGGGCTCGACCATAGATGAAATGAGATGGGACGGTGGCAGATGAACACCCTGATGTTCTTCTATACCCTAGCGATACTCGTGATCTGTATTGTGACGGCAGTGCTTTCGCTTGCCGCCTATGCCTCGTCTCGTCGACGCTTCTTTATCTATGGCAGCGGCGTTTTTATTTGCTATGCCATCGAGATGACCGAGATCTTCTTTTTTGAATACACGTTGCAAAACCAGAGTTTTCCAGCCAGCGACTATTACTCAATTACCATGCCTGTGTTGCGGACCCTTGTGGCGACCGCTTCACAAGCTTTTATCTGGCTCATTGCCATGGACTTGCTCGACAAACATTCAAAAAAGCAGTTTGTTATTCCCGTCGCAACGTTCTTCCTGAGCGAGCTGCTGATCATTGTCGCTGTCCCCTACGGCCCCATGCATCAATGGCTCTACTACACGATGCGTCAGGTATTCCTTGTATTTGTGGGACTGTATATCTTTTGGACGGCGCATAAAAGCACGCAGGTCGAGCTTAAGGCGCGCGTCAACAATCAACGAAAGCACCTCATTATCGGCGCCATTCTGGTCGGGTGCATCGTTGCCGAGGATTTCTACAACATCCTTGTTGTTCCCATGAGCCTGGCACCCTCTTGGCTGCAGCTGTACCTGTCCGAGCGCAACTTTAGCGAGAACATCTTTGCGTGCTACTTTGCGATTCTGCTGATCATCTATGCCTATCACGTGCTTTCGATTCGCATGCAGGAGGCGCCCGAGGAAAAGAACGTCAGCGATCTTGATCGACACATCGAAGAGCAGATGCCCTTCTATCGCAACGCCTACAAGCTCTCCAACCGCGAAACCGAAGTCATGCGTCTGGTTGTGTTGGGCAAATCGAACCAAGAGATCGCTGACGAGCTCTTCCTTGCCGTGGGTACCGTCAAGACCCACATCCACAACATCCTGGTCAAAACCGAACAGCAAAACCGCACGACGCTCATCCTCCACTTTTGGAAGCGATAACCTGCCAAAAAGGGACAGGTTTATTTTGGCAGGTTTTATCTGGGCGAACGCCAACCGCCGCGAGGAAGTTGCCTTCCCTCACGGCGGTCTTCTAGCAGCCAAAACCAAGTGAGTAGACTTTTTGCAGGAGGCCGAGCACACCCCGAATCGCCACAGCCCTGACCTGCGATTTTATTGAGCACTTGCCGCGATGTGCTCGGCAGATCCAAAAAAGCCTACTCACTTGCATCTGAGATGCTCTAGATACGCAAAATACCGCCGCGAAGGGAGCTGGACTCCCTTCGCGGCGGTTATTCGCTCTGATTTTGCGACGGTTTTGCCCGCTTGCTACTCGCTGTAGCGGGTGGCGATGGCAGCTCGCACCATGCCGGTGCTCATGAGGTACGTTACCAGGAAGTAGCCGCCGTAGGCTGCCAGGAAAATCGCACAGGTGAGGCCCACCGTGCCGCCGATGCTCATGTTGCCAAACGTGCTCACCAGCTCGATGATCACCTTGAGCGCCACAAAGGAGTGCGCCAGACCCACTGCCAGCGGGAACAGGAAGAACACCGCTTGCTGTGCCATCACCGAATGGCGAATCTGGCGGTCGTCACAGCCGATCTGCGCCAGCACGCGATAGCTGCGGCTGCCATCTGCCACGTTGGAGAGCTGCTGGATCGACAGAATTGCCGCGCATGCAACGACCAGTACAAAGCCGATGTAGATAGCCAGATAGCTAATCATGCCGTTCATCTGCGCTGCCTGCGTATATAGCTCGGAGCGTGTCATGAAGACTCCCCACGAACCCGGCTCCTTGCCGTCAACGAGCAGGTTGTCGAGCATAGTGTATTTAATGAGCTCATCGGCCTCGGCAACATCCATCCCTCGCTTGTAGTTAACGAGTAGGTTGCTGGCATACGGCTGCAGATTAAGCTGGGACAGCAGCTCATCGGCAACGACCACGGTACCGGGATTGCTACCGAGCCCCGAGTTGGCGATGGCCGCCGTGTCCTTGTCCGACTTATCGGTTGCGGGCTTGAGCTCATGCCCACCCAAGGTGAGGGTATGGCCGCCGGCCATATATTTGGTGTACAGGTCGCCCAGCTCACCGCCCATATCACACGTAAGCACGTACTGGTCGCGGCCAATGCTCACCGGCTCCTCGCCCATCATCTGGCGCAGCTTGTTGTACTGGCTCGCCGGCGTCACAAACAGGCCCATATCATCGGCATTGCTACCCTCGAGCACCTTGGGGAGCTTTTCGCCCATGGCCTTGCACATCTCGCCTGCAGCTACCGAGGGACCCGAGCCGCCAAGCGGGTAACTCAGATACGAATCGATCTGCACATGCTCACCGGCAACATCGGCGATATTGACCTTTTTGCCGGTCTCGTCGTTGTTGTCCGCCGACTTGCGCTCGCCATGCCATGCAGCGTACAAATCGACCGTTGCATCGGCCAGCACCATGCGATCGGCCTCAGACGGATTGACATACTCCTTGTAGTAGTCGAGCGTTTCGGGCGTGTAATAGACATACGTCTGAGACACGTCAACAGGGTTATAGCGCTCCAGGTTTTCGTTCATCACGTTGGCGATCGACATACCGCACGTCACCGAGGTGATGGCCAAAAACAGGATCATCGCGATGACGCCCATCGAAAAGCACACCGTATTGACCTTGGCCGCAAGCTGGCGTACGGTAAACATATTGAGGCCGCGCCAATAGACGCTGCGCAGGCCCTGCAGCAGCTTGATAAGCATGCCCGAAAGGCCCCAGAACAGGGCAAAGGTACCCACCGTAACCATGGCCGTGGTGATACCAAACTGGTTCATGGCCTCCTGCAGCTTGGTATCGGTCGCGGTGAGCGGGAACCCGTCGCGCAGCAGACGGTAATAGGCCACGCCCACAAGCACCGCGCCCACAGCAAAGATGGCAATCGCGATCCAGGGGTTGCGTGTCTTGATACTCTCGTTGCGACGCTCGGCACCCATAAGCTCGATGAGTTTGGTACGACGCACGGCGCGAAGGTTCAGCAGCAGCGTGAGCACAAACATTACGAGCATGCAGGCAAGGGTCAGGTTGAACGCATGCACCGAGAAGAAGAAGTGGAAATTGGCGATCTGCGTCTTGAAGAGTGAAGCCGTAAAGAACGTCATGAGCTGGGAAAGCCCCACGCCCAGCACAATGCCGGCGACAAAGGCGCCGACCGAAACGATCACCGTCTCGAGCGCCATGATCGTGGCGACGCGCCCGCGCCCCATGCCGAGCACCTGGTACAGGCCAAACTCCTTCTTGCGGCGTTTCATGATGAAGTTATTGGCATACACCATCAAAAAGGCCATGACACCGGCCAAAAAGTACGTCAGGTAGCCGAGCATGCTGCCCATAACCTGCGCCAAGCCCTCTTCATCGATGCCGGCAATGTCGACCTGCATCGAGACGGTGTTAAAGGCATAGAAGACGGTGACGCCCAGGGTGAGCGTCAAAAGGTAGACGAGGTAGTCGCGGCCGGCGCGGCGGACGTTGCCCCAAGCGAGTTTACAGAGCATCGGAGCCCTCACCGCCCATCATGGCAACGACCTCCATAATGCGGTCGAAGAACTCCCGGCGGTCGGTGTCGCCGCGGCGCAGCTCGGTGAAGATCTTGCCGTCGCGGATAAACAGCACGCGGCTCGTGTAACTTGCAGCAAAGCTATCGTGCGTGACCATGAGAACGGTGGCGCGCAGGCGGCGATTCAGGGCCTCCAGGCTCTCGAGCAGCAGGCGGGCGCTTTTGGAGTCGAGGGCGCCGGTGGGCTCGTCGGCCATAATCATAGTGGGGTCGGTGACGAGCGCGCGAGCCGCGGCAACGCGCTGCTGCTGACCACCGGACATCTGGTAGGGGTACTTGTCGAGTACCTGGCTAATAGACAGACGCGCGGCCACATCCTGCACGCGGGTCGAAATTTCGGCCGAGCTTGTGCGGGCGATGGTGAGCGGCAGGGCGATGTTCTCGCGTGCCGTGAGCGTATCGAGCAGGTTGGAGTCCTGGAAGATAAAGCCGAGCTCCTCGCGGCGGAACTGCGAAAGCTTGGCCTGCTTCATGCGCGTCACATCCTGGCCGTTGATGCGGATGGTGCCACTCGTGGCGGCATCGATGGTCGACACGCAGTTGAGCAACGTCGACTTGCCCGAGCCCGAAGCGCCCATGATGCCGACGAATTCACCGCGGTTGACGGTAAAGCTGACGTCGTTGAGCGCGCGGGTCACGTTGCCCAGCGCTCCATATACCTTTTCGAGATGCGCGACCTCCAGTACCGGGGTCGCCATGTGCGTGGTTTGCATACCGAGTCCTTTCTTGCGATTAGTCTACGGCATCTATAGTCGCAAGAAGCCGAGTCGGCTACCATCGATATGGCTTACGCTTGCCTTACCGTTGTGTAAGGTAGTGCAGGGAACGTTTTGATGTTGAGAAAGGACTCCTGTTGAAGACTGTTCATGTTGCCGCTGGGATCATTCGCAAGGATGGATCTGACGAGCTGCTTGCCGTGCAGCGCGGCTACGGCGACATGCAGGGACTATGGGAGTTCCCAGGTGGCAAGCTCATGCGCGGCGAGACACCCGAAGACGCCGTGCGCCGCGAGCTTATGGAAGAGCTGCAGGTAAACGTCACCAACCTGCGTGATTTTTACACCGTTGAGTATGACTACCCCGATTTTCATCTCTCAATGGAGTGCTATTACTGCTCGCTGGCTAAAGAGTCCGGCGAGCCCCAGAAGCACGACCGTCAGCTCGATATCCGCTGGATTCCACGCACCTCGCTTGCCACGGTGGAATGGATGCCCGCCGACAAGGGGCTTATCGATTCGCTGATTGAGCTGAAGGAAGATCGGCTTGAGGCCAACGGCGCCGTCAACGATGCCGAGACCACCACAGCCGACGAACTTGCCACCAAACCCAAACACAAACCTAAGCGCCGTAGCAAAAAACGCCCCAAGCCCGGCCTGCTCGACGGCATCGATACCTCAGACCTCTCCGCCGACGAGCGCGAACTGGTGCGCCGTCGCGCTGCCATCAAAAAGTCCATGAAGGGCAACAAGCGTGCGAACACCAAACCCGAGCTGCTCGTTCGCCAGCGCCTGCGCGGCGCGGGCCTTACGGGTTATCGCTTGGAATGGAAGGTTCCCGGCAAGCCCGACATCGCCTTTCCCGGGCGCAAGATCGCCATCTTCGTCAACGGCTGCTTTTGGCACCGCTGCCCCAAGTGCAACCCTAGCCAGCCCAAGCGCAACGTTGAGTTTTGGGAGGCAAAGTTCCGTCGCAACGTCGAGCGCGACCGCACTGCCGTGGCAGCACTCACTCAAATGGGCTGGACACCCATAACCATCTGGGAATGCGAGCTTAAAAAAGACCGCATCGACGCCACGATGGAAAAGGTCATCGAGCAGGTGCGCGCCGCAGAGCCGCAGCGCTAACAGCGTGCATTCACACGCTCCGTACGTCCGCGCCACATCCACGTCACAAACCTTAGAAAGCCCTTAAGCCCAAAACCTTTCAAGAGTGTTACTCAATACCTCTGACCTGCAGTTTCATCGTAACACCAAACCAGGTTAAGCCTTTCTTTAGCGCTTCTTTGCGGCAGCCGCGGCATAATACTGCCAACGCACGGGACCTAGCAGCACGCCCCGTGCGCAACCTTTTGGCGGACATCGAGGAGGCCGCATAAGCATGCATTCTTCCAATGACGCAGCACAGCAGCCATCCCTAACACATGCAGACCTTTTCTCCTTCCCCCCGACACAGAGAAACAGCCCCCTCGACTCCCCCACCACAAAAACCAAGCGCTCAGCCGATCAGAGCCTCAACTTACGAGCATCCTTCGAAAAGCTCCAAGCATCCCTAGACAAGGCGTTCCCCGAACAGGCAAGAGCAATCTAAGCCCATCGCGCTTTATACTGATGCCATGCGAAACATGGATCACATAGAATTGCACCGCGGAGGACGCGAGGAAGCGTTTCCCGAGACCGCCGAAGACTGGCCCTATATTGCCGAACGCGCAGAATTCGCTCGCTATCCGGGCAATTCCGTCCCCTGGCACTGGCATTCCGAAGTTGAGCTTTTCTACATGGAGCAGGGAGCGATCGACTATCGAACGCACGCGGCTCATGAGCACGTACGCTTTGAGGAAGGGTCCGCCGGCTTTATCAACGGCGGCGTTTTGCACAGCACGCTGCAATCACCCAATTCGGCGCCAGCCATTCAAATGCTGCATATCTTTCAGCCGTCGATGCTCGGCGATCCCGCGGGGCGTCTCCAAAAGCGCTACATCAACCCATTGCTTCAATGTCGAGGCGTCGATGTGCTCAAATGGTCGCCCACCAATCCCGACGATATGCCCTTTATCGATTTGCTGAAGAGCTCCTTTAGCCACGACCTTCAACGGCCGCAGAACGAGATGGCGCTTCGAAATAGTTTGTCAGAGCTCTGGATTCAGATTAACGCCAAGACCGAACCGCTCTTTTCTTCCGACGGCGCCTCTTGGATGACCCGCCGCGACGTACAGTTCAAGGCAATCCTGGACTTTATCCGCGCAAACTATGCAGCCGCTATAGATGTGCCCCAGATGGCATCTGCAGCCGGCGTAAGCGAAAGAGAGTGTTACCGCATTATCGAAACTTGTGCAGGAACGACCCCGGCGGCATATCTACGCGCATACCGCATAAACCGTGCTTGCGAACTTTTGGCACACACCACGCGAACGGTACAGACAGTCGCGCGCCAATGCGGATTTATAACAGCAAGCCATCTTGGCCAGGTATTTAAAGAACAAATGGGGTGCACTCCTTCGAGCTATCGAGCAGCGAGGCAGAATCTCGATAGCACCAGGCAGAAATCCCGCTAACCCTTCTTCTGTCACTGCATCAAACTTGCAGGCAAACAACAGAGAGGAGCAATCATATGAAGCACTTTGACCATATCGTATTTGACGTTGATGGGACATTGGCAGATACAGAAGAAAGCGTTCTGTCATCGCTTGTCCAGATTGTCCAAGAAGAGACCAGCAAAACGCTTCCCCGACACGAGCTTGACTTTGCCCTCGGCATACCCGGCAAGGATGCCCTTGAGAAACTTGGGATCTACTCGCAGGCAACGTTGGATCGCTGGTGCCAAGTTGCCGCCAGCTTTAAAAGCACCATCAGCGTGTTTCCAGGTTTGCTTGAAGTCATCGCAACACTCGCCGATAGCGGCTGCAAACTTGGCATCGTCTCCTCACGTGCGCGCGACGAATACGCAAAAGAAATTGCACCCCTTGGTTTCGATAAGTATTTTGAGCACATCATCCTTGTCGAAGACACAACCGAACATAAACCCGCACCCGCACCCATGCTCGAATATCTCCGACGTGCGGGCGCGAATCCTGGCAACGTCGTCTACGTTGGCGACACCGTCTACGACGAACAATGCGCAACTTCAGCAGGGGTCAGTTTTGCCCGAGCAGCATGGGGATCACACCAAGATATCCCAAACGCCACCTACAACCTCAAAACCCCCAACGACCTACTAACCCTAACAACCAAATAACCCACGCGTCCCACCCTTTCAGCCCCAACACCACAAGGGCGATTGAGCAGAACGGCTTGGGCGGGTCCCCGTACTTAGTTTCCAAAATCATTCCGCAGCGCGAAGGCTTCTTATTATTTTCCGCCCTAACGCCACAAGGGCGACGACCTCGAGTAGGTCAACCTGGGAGGGACGAGGGCTTAGTTCCCCAATCTTTCCGCAGGGGGCAAAAAGCCTCGCCGCACGAAGTGCGCAGCGAGGCTTTTTGCATGCCCGAGGACGATTGGGGAACTAAGCCCTCGTCCCTCCCCGGGATATGTAGCGAGTCGGAGTACCCTTGCTGTTACTCTGCTTTGCCCACAGAGTTGAGGTTGGTCATGCGGATCTTAACCAGCTCGGTGATCTCGCGCATGCCCTCCTTGGCCGGCTTCTTAGGATCGAAGCAGGCGGGGTTCTCGGCCATGTAGGCCATGAAGCCCTTAGTGTAAGCCTGACGCAGCTCGGTGGCGTAGTTAACCTTGCAGATGCCGTTCTTCACAGCCTCGGCAACCTGCTCATCGGGCACACCGGAGGTGCCGTGCAGGACCAGCGGCACGTCGACGGCGTCGCGAATGGCCTTGACCACGGACTGCTCGATGTGAGGATCGCTCGTGTACACGCCGTGGCTGGTGCCAACGCCAATGGCCAGCGAGGTGCAGCCGGTGCGCTCAACAAACTCCTTGGCCTCGGCAGGATCGGTGTAGGGGCTCTCGCCCTCAACCGCAGGACCGTCGTCCTCCTTACCGCCGACCTTGCCGAGCTCGGCCTCGACGGGCACGCCCATGGCGCGGCCAGCGTCGGCGACGGACTTAGTCAGGGCAATGTTGTCCTCGAAGGACTCGTGCGAACCGTCGATCATGACGGAGGTGTAGCCCGTGCGGAAAGCCTGCATGCAGCGGTCATAGCCATCGCCGTGATCGAGGTGCAGGGCGACGGGCACGGAAGCGCGCTCGGCGGCAGCCTTGACCATGCCGTAGAAGTAGTCCAGACCAGCGGTCTTGATGGTGCCCGGGGTGGTCTGCATGATGACGGGGGACTTGGTCTCCTCGGCAGCAGCCAGAACGGCCATAACGAACTCGAGGTTCTCGACGTTGAACGCGCCAACAGCGTAGTGGCCGGCCTGAGCGTCCTTGAGCATCTTTTCGGTGGTAACAAGTGCCATGAGCGTTTGCTCCTCTCCCTCGCCCGCATCTGGACATCGGGCGTAGTTGTTCACAAGGTGTTTTACCTTGCGTTTTGCTGCGCTCATTGTATGAAATTCAGCGGGTATGCATGTGCGAGATATTGAGCCCATGCAGGTCAATACAGTCGTTTTTGAAAAGTAAACGGAAGGAATTGGAGCCGAGCGGGCGTGTTCGATATTGAATTTTGGGCGTTCAGCGTCTTTCTTTTATAGAAAAGATAAGTAATCGAAAGGTGTTTTCTTACTCAAAAAGAAAATGAACGAAAATGGAGTCAACACAATTCCTGCAAATTTAGCCGAGAATGGAGCAACCATGGCCCAAGCTACCAACCGTGCATTTGCCGACGAACGCCGTACCGCCATTATGGAAATGCTCGAGCACAACGCCTCGGTGCAGGTAGCAGAAATCGCCCAGACCTTTAGCGTGTCCTCCGTCACCGCCCGCGCCGACCTGGACGCGCTCGCCGAAGCAGGCAAGCTGCGCCGCACACATGGTGGTGCCGTATCGCTCCACAAGCGCCTGACCGTCTCCACGCAGGATCGCCGCATCAACGTCAACGTCGCCGCCAAGCAGGCCATCGCGCAAAGCGCCATCGAGCTCGTCAATGACGGCGACACACTGCTTGTCGACTCGGGCACCACCGCGCTCGAATTTGTCCGCTTGCTCGACCAGCGCGACGGCATCACCGTCATCACGGCCGACATCACCATCGCCGATTACATCGACGAGAGCATGCCCTCGGTCGATGTCGTCATGCTGGGCGGGGCACTGCGCAAAGGTCATCGCTATCTGTACGGACCGCTCACCATGCAGGCGATCCAAATGGTTCATGCCGACCTTGCCGTCATGTGCCCCGGCGCTTTTGTTCCCGGCTGCGGCTTTACGACCGACTTTCCGCAGATGGCCGAGACCAAAACAGCCATGATCTCCGCCGCCCGTCAAGGCGTTGCCCTCATGGACGCCAGCAAGGTCAACGGACGCGGCATGTACCGCTTTGCCAAACTGACCGATGTCGGCACCATCGTGATGGACCGTGACCCCGACCATGCCGTCGCCACCTCGATCGCCGAGTTAGCCAACGACGCTCGTCCAGCCCTCATCATCGCCGGCGCTTAAACAAAAACCACCACAAAGGTGCCTGTCCCCTTTGTGGTGGTTTGAGCGTTAAAAGTGAACGTATCGCTACTTGGAGAGCTCGTCAGCGAGGGCCTCAATCTGGGCGCGCGAGGCGTCGTTGAGCGAACCCAGCACGGTCACCTTGTTCTGCGCCAGGGTAATGTCCTTCATGCCCTCGAGTTCCTTGGTCATAACCTTGGCAGCTGCGGGCGCCCAGGAGCCGCCCTCGACGAGCGCCACCGTACGGTTCTGGTAGGCATGCTCGGCAAGCGTGTGGATAAAGGTGCTCATGAACGGGAAGATCTCGCCCTGATAGGTAATGGAAGCGAGTACCAGACGATCATAGCGGAACGCATCCTCAACGGCCTCGGCCATGTCGTCGCGAGCCAAGTCAAAGACGGAGACCGTCTGGCCGCGAGCCTCGAGTGCTGCGGCGAGCTCCTCGACGGCGGCCTTCAGATGGCCGTACACGCTCGCATAGGCAATCGTGATGCCCTCGTCCTCGGGCTGATAACTCGACCAGGTGTTGTAGGTGTCGAGGTAATAGCCCAGGTTCTCGGTAAGAACGGGACCGTGGAGCGGGCAGATGATCTGGATGTCCAGATCGGCGGCCTTCTTGAGCACGGCCTGCACAAACTTGCCGAACTTACCGACGATGCCAAAGTAGTAGCGGCGAGCCTCGCAGGCCCAACCTTCCGGATCTTCGATGTCGTTGGCGCCAAACTTACCAAAGCCGTCGGCACTAAAGAGCACCTTGTTGGTGGCCTCGTAAGAGAACAGCACCTCGGGCCAGTGCACGTTGGGAGCGCCGACAAACGTTAGGCTATGACTGCCCAGATCGAGCACGTCGCCCTCTTTGACGACCATCTTACGCTCGGGGAAGTCGGTGCCAAAGTAGTTGACCATCATGCGGAAAGCGCCCATGCTGGCCACAATCTGCGCTTGGGGATAGCGCTCCATAAAGGCGGCGATGCCAGCAGAGTGATCGGGCTCCATATGGTGAATGACCAGGTAGTCGGGCGTGCGGCCGTTGAGCACGGATTCGAGGTTACCAAGCCACTCATCGACAAAGCCGCCATCGACCGAATCGGCGACGGCAATCTTCTCGCCCAAGATAACGTAGCTGTTGTATGCCATACCGTTCTCGGACACATCGTACTGGCCCTCGAACAGGTCAATGTCGTGATCGTCGACGCCAACGTAGCGGATATCCTTGGTGATCTCCATCAGGCAAAGCCTCCTAGATAGACAAAAGAGCCCGTCTATCATAGCACTCGGCTGCATCCCAACAGCTATCTGCCGGCATCCTTACCGATTGTTATTGAAATGCGATAAATCGCCGTTTATCAGCACAAACTATGCGCGCGGTATCGCCGTGCTATGTCGAATGATGAGTTGTCCGGGAATACGAATGGCAACGGTTTTGTCCGCCGCGCCCGCCTCGGGAACCGCATGCTCGAATACCTCGCGTCCGCGCTGATGTAGATCGAATCGCACGGTCGTGAGCTCGTTGTGTGCGACAAAATCATCGAGCGAATCGTCGACGCCCACCACGCTCACGTCCTCGGGCACGCGCAAGCCGCTATCGCGCAGCGCTGCAATAGCGCCGTTTGCCATCTGGTCGTTTGCCGCGTAAATCGCCGTCATGGCGCGGTCATGCTCGGCCAGGTACCTGCCGGCCTCGTAACCGCTGTTAGCAGACCAGTCGCCCTCGAGCGGCTCTGCCGGCTCGATGTGTTTACGCTCGAGCGCATCCTGCCAACCGGCGCGACGAAATTGCTCGTCGACCGAGAACGACGGGCCGCCAATATAGCGAATCTGCTCGTGCCCCAGCTCAAACAGATGGTCCATAAGCAACAGCGAGCAGCCGTAATGGTCGGAATCGACTGTGGTCACGCGCGGATGCGCATACATGGTGACGATAACCGTGCCAATGCCCGGCAGTGGATCAAACGTCTCAAAATCGGGCGCCATACGACTCATGCCGATAATAATGCCGTCGACGGGTAACGCGGCCATACGGCGCGTTGCCTCGGCAAGCGAGAACTCCTCGGTCTTGGACATCTCGACCAGCGTGATGGCGCAATTATGCTCGCGAGCAGCGCTGGCGATGCCGTCGATCATTGAGAGGTTGCCAAACTTGGTGACATCGTTGACGCACAGACCGACCGAATGGTAGCGGCCGTCGCGCAGCGAGCGACCGGCATAACTCGGACGAAAGCCGAGCTCTTGCATAGCGGCCTGCACGCGCTGGCGCGTCTGCTTGTTGACGTTAGGGAGGCCGTTGGCGACGCGTGAAACCGTCTGCTGCGAAACGCCAGCAGCGCGGGCGACGTCCGCCATGGAGACCGGACGCGTACCTGTATCGTTGGACGGGCGCCTTGCCACAGGATCACCTTCACACTTGCGAGATCTGAATAGCGTGCATGCCGGCCCGGGCAGAAACACACCCCGCGCCGAAGCCCGCTATCGTCGGACGCATGTTAACGTACTCTACTTTTTCAATCCGCAACTCTTCTGCTCTATAAGTCCATACGGCAGTACCGTTCACGGCTGAATTTCTACCGATTACCAGATTCTCAAAAAGTGACAAGCGATGTGTTATGAGTACGTTAACATAGCCCGTAACGTGCGGCATTGTGAATACTTGGTTCATGCCGCTTTAAGTTGTTAACGTACTCATAACGACGCAAAACCCACCCGTGCGCGCCAAGGAAAGGACCCCCATGACCACCCCCGACGAAAAGACATTCGCCACGCTCACCAAGCTGTTTGAGGAGGAGTTTGGCCCCATCGGCGACCGCCAGGTGCTCTACGTGCACGCGCCCGGGCGCTCCGAGATCAGCGGCAACCACACCGACCACGAGGGCGGCCACGTTATCGCCGGCTCGCTCGATGTCGCTGTTGACGGCATCGCCGTGGCAACCGATTCCAACAAGGTCCGCGTTGCCGACGAGGGCTACCCCACGCTTGAGATCGCGCTCGACACGCTAGACGTTCAGGAGTCCGAGAAGGGCACGTCCGCGAGCCTCGTCCGCGGCATGGCCCACGAAATCGCTGCTCTGGGCGTTGAGCCCCAGGGCTTCGACTTCGCCTTCACCTGCTCCGTCCCTTCGGGCGGCGGTCTTTCCAGCTCTGCCGCTGTCGAGGCCGCGTACGGTCGTGCCATGGAAACCCTCTGGGGCGCACCCGCCATCGAGCCCGTCGCGCTCGCCCAGATGAGCCAGCGCACCGAGAACAACTATTACGGCAAGCCTTGCGGTCTGATGGACCAGGCCGCTGTGTGCCTGGGCGGCCTTGCCTACATGGACTTTGAGGACCAGGCTCAGCCTAAAACCCAGAAGCTCGAGCTCAACTTTGAGGATCACGGCTATGCGCTCGTGCTTGTTAAGGTCGGCGCCGACCACGTGGCCGCCACCGACGACTACGCCGCCGTTCCGCGCGAGATGCAGGACGTCGCCGCCGAGTTTGGCAAGGCACGCCTGTGCGAGGTCGACGTTGCCGACTTTGACGCTAAACTCCCCGAGCTGCGCGCCAAGCTGGGCGACCGCGCCTGCCTGCGCGCCGTTCACTACTGGTACGAGAACGGCCTGGTCGACAAGCGCTGGGCAGCGCTCAACGCCGGCGACATTGACCAGTTCCTGGTCCTGACGCGCGAGTCCGGCGCCAGCTCTGCCATGTACCTGCAGAATGTTGTTGCCAAGCTGGGTTCCGAGCAGCCTTCCATGTATGCCCTGGCGCTGGCCGAGCACGTGCTCGACGGCCGCGGCGCCGTCCGTATCCACGGTGGCGGCTTTGGTGGCACCATCCAGGTCTTCGTGCCGCTCGATCTGGTCGACACCTTCATTGCCAAGATGAACGGCTGGCTGGGCGAGGGCTCTGCCCGTCACTACGCCATCTCTGACAAGGGGGCTTACGCGGCATGGCTGTAATGACTGACGTGAGCGAAGCCGCGCAGAACCTGATCGAGTACGCCATTCATCGATCGATGATCGGCCAGGACGATCGCATCTGGGCATACAACACCATTCTGGAGTGCATCGGCGTTACGGGTCCCGCGCTCGATATGGCCTGGGCGCTCCAGGTTGAGAAACTCTCGCTCTTGCACCCCAATACCCTGCCCGACTTTGATCTTGAAGGCACGCTTGCCGCGCTTTCCGAGGCCGCCGTTACCAACGGTGCCGCCGAGGACACGGCGTCAGGCCGCGACCGCATCGCCATGCGCATCATGGGTGCGCTCATGCCGAGGCCTTCGGTTATAACCGAAGAGTTCAACGGACGTATGGGCGTCAACGAGCCCCGCGCCGCGACCGACTGGTTCTACGGCCTGTGCTGCGACGCCGGCTACGTGCGCCGCGCCGCCATCGCGCGCAACATCAAATGGAGCACCCCCACCAACTGGGGCGATCTTGAGATCACCATCAACCTCTCCAAGCCTGAGAAGGACCCACGCGATATCGCCGCGGCTGGTGCCGCAAAGAACACGGGCGAGAAGTATCCCGCCTGCCAGCTCTGCATCGAAAACGAGGGCTATCCCGGACGCTCCGCCGCAGCCGACGGCGGCGCTCACCCCGCTCGCCAGAACCTGCGCATTATCCCCATCCAGCTCAACGGCGAGCGCTGGGGTTTCCAGTACAGCCCGTACGCGTACTTTAACGAGCATTGCATTGCCATGAGCTCCGAGCATCGTCCGATGCACGTCGACCGCAAGGGCCTGACCTGCCTGCTCGACTTTGTGGACCTGTTCCCGCATTACTTCATCGGCTCCAACGCCGACCTGCCTATCGTGGGCGGCTCGATCTTGTCGCACGACCACTTCCAGGGCGGCGCGCACGAGTTCCCCATGATGCATGCCGCCGAGGTCTCGCAGTTTAGCGTGCCCGGTTTTGACCAGGTCACCGGCACTGTGCTGCAGTGGCCGCTCTCGGTGCTGCGCCTGCGCTCGCATGACCGCGCTCAGCTGCTCGACGCTGCCGAGAAGATTATCCTCGCCTGGCGCGAGTGGACCGACGAGTCTGTGGGCGTTATCGCGCACACGGCCGACGGCGTAGCGCACAACACCGTGACGCCCGTCATCCGCCGCGTCGACTCCCGCGGCAACGCCGGCGGCGAGATTTACGAGGCCTACCTGGCGCTTCGCTGCAACATCACGACCGACGAGCATCCGCTGGGCGTTTTCCACCCGCATGCCGAGTACCATCACATTAAGAAGGAGAACATCGGCCTGATCGAGGTCATGGGCCTGGCCATTCTGCCGCCGCGCTTGGTTCCCGAGCTCGGCGCTGTCCGCGAGCACCTGCTAGCGGCCAAGGCCGATGCCAGCTACGATCTCGCCGGTGCGCTCGAGGGCGATGATCTTTGCCGCAGCCACGCTGCATGGGCCGAGGACGTTTTTGCCCGCCGCGCCGACGAGCTTACGGCCGACAACGCCATCGATATCCTGCACGAGGAGGTCGGCGTGGTGTTTGGCCACGTACTCGACAACGCCGGCGTCTTTAAGTGGGACGAAGCCGGCCGCGCCGCCCAGCAGCGCTTTATCGACTCGCTGTAGCATACGAGTTCGAGCCTCATCAGCGGCCACGACACAACCGCCCACACGACAACGGCGCCCGCCGGCAACATCGCCGACGGGCGCCGTTTTATTGGCTAATCATTGGGGACGTTCTTAAACGACTAGTCAAACAAGAACGTCCCCAATGACTACTTGCGACCAAGACATCGGCGTTGCCTTGGCATTGTCAGCGAAAACGCCCCTAAGCGAGCAAGGTGACGTGAAAGAGGAGGGCATTGACCTTCTGGTCATGCCCGACGATTGAACGTCAGATTGCCGCTTAGGGGCGTTTGCAGCGTCGAGCCGTTACGGTGTTTGGTAAAACGCCGTAACTCTACAGTTCAGTCACGACAACGTTGTTGTAGATCTCGTCCCAGCGGTCCATGACCAGGTGGCCGGTCTTGGGGTCCATGGCGTTGAGCTTGCCGCAGGTATTGGCAGTCTTGAGCACCGTGACGTCGTCGACACCAGCAGCAATGGCATGCGCAAAGCCGGCGATGGTCGAGTCGCCGGAACCCGTCGCGTTCACAGCCGCAATCGCGGGCGTCTTGGCGCGGAACGCGCGACCCTCATGGAAGCCCACCGAACCGGCGGCACCCATCGAAACGACAACCCAGGGAATACCGGCAAAGCGGCCATCGGAGGCAAGCGCCTCGCGCAGGGCATCGACATCATCGGTCGTAAAGGACGTACCCAGCAGGCCGTTAATCTCGGTCAGGTTGGGCTTTACGAGCTCAGGCTTAGCGTCGGACTCCAGCGCGGCCTCCAGCGATGCACCCGAGGTGTCGAGCAGCACCTTGGCGCCCGCCTCCTCGGCGATCTTGACGAGCTCAGCATAGTAGCCGGCATCGACGCCACGAGGCAGCGAGCCCGAAAGCGTCACAACGTCCGCCTTCGCTGCAAGCTCGGCGAACTTGGCCGTAAAGGCCTCGAGCTCGGCCGGGGCGATCTGCGGGCCGCTCTCCAGCAGCTCGGTCTGATTACCCTCGTGCAGGATATTCAGGCAAATGCGGGTCTCGCCGGCGATGGGCACAAAGTCGTTCTTGACGCCGTCGGCATCCATAAGCTCGGCCATATAGGCACCCATGTGGCCGCCGAGCAGGCCGGTCGCGAGCACGTCGTCGCCCAGCTGCAGCAGCACGCGGCTCACGTTGAGGCCCTTGCCGCCAGCGGTCTTTTCGGGCGTCACGCGGTTCACGTCGTCGATAATCAGCTTGTCGAGTTGATAGCGCGTATCAATCGACGGGTTCATGGTAACGGTCAGAATCATGTTGAACTCCTGTTCCGGGGCGGCATGACCCACCCCAAACATACGATAGCTCGTTAAAGGATCTCGATCTCAAAGCCGCGGGTGACGGTCTCCCCCGGCTTGGCCACCAGGCAGCCACGCTTGTGCTCCAGAATATCGTCCTCGTCGAAGCAGGTGGACAGACCACCCCACGGTTCCACGGCCACAAAGTCGCCCTCGGGCTTGCTCCACACAATCAGGTACGGCATATCGGGGAACGTCAGGCGCACGCCCTTGTCCTCGGTTTTCTTGGTCAGCGTAACCACGCGGCTCTCGAGCACGTCAAAGATAGTCTCCGCGAAGTCGAAGAGTTCGTGGGTCAGCGGCAGGCTCTGGTCGATCATAGGGTTCTTGCTGCGATGCTCAACATCAATCAAGCCCGTCGAGGGAACGGCAGTACAGAGCTCGGTGGCCTCACGCTGCTCAAAACGGAGCTCATAATCGTCATAGGACTCGCCCTCGTCGAGCGGGCACTTAAAGCCGGGGTGACCACCCACAAAGAATGGCATATCCTCGGTGCCCTCATTGGTCACCTCGTACGACACGGCCACCTTTTCCGAATCGATCGTGTAGCGAGCAACGATCTTAAACGGATACGGGTACTGCTCAAGCAACTCGGCATGGTCGGCAGAGCTTAGGCTCAGCGCAACCATGTTGTCGCTCTGTTCCTCGAGCTTCCACTCCTGCTTGCGGGCAAAGCCGTGGCGGGCAAGCTTGACCTCGCGGCCACCCATGGTCATCGCGCGGCCATCACGAAGGCCGCCGCAAATCGGAAAGCAAATGGGTGCCTGGCCCGACCACACCGCCGGATCGCCCTGCCACAGATACTCACGACCGTTGGCCGCAATAGAAGTGAACGATCCGCCAGCCGTGCTCAGTGCCACACGAATAGAACCGTTATCAAGAACAAACTCCATAGGAGCCTTCCCTTTCGTACGCCAGCCCGCCGAGTCAGTGGGGCTGATAGAAAACCGGCCCGCGCCCCCTCACAGAAACGCGAGCCGTCAATTGAAAAGCTACAGAATGCCGGATACCGCCAAAACGAAGCACTCAAGCCAAGCAAGCAAACGTGTTATCGGAGCAGCTTACCGAACCAGAAAGCTTCGCAACAACAGCGGTAACCCCACAGGTCACTCAGACATCAGCGAGAAGCCAGCTGGCGAGGCAAGGTGCCGTGAAGCGAGACGGCATTGACCTTCTGGTCATGCCGTCGAAGCTGAGCGGCAGATTGCCCGCCAGATGGCTTCGCAGCGTCGACCGGTCCGGCGTTTGTTAAAACGCCGGAACCCCCTTAGTCGTGGTATTCGCCGCGGTCCCACTTCTCGAGGAACTCGTCAAAGAAGTGCGGGTCAGCCTGAGCCTCGGCGTCGGCCTTGTTGCAGGCGTCGATCTTGGCAATCAGGGCATCGTGCTCGGGAGTCTTGTCGTAGGGCTCCTCCAGGAAAGCAAGCGTGATGTCGGCCATCAGGAACTCGCCGGTGATCTTGCCGCCAAAGCCCACGATGTTGGCGTTGAGCTCACGACGAGCATACAGGGCAGAGGTCATGTCGCGAACCAGGGCGCAGCGGGCGCCGGGAACCTTGTTGACAGCGTTGGTGATACCGATGCCGGTGCCGCACAGGGCCACGCCAAAGTCGGCCTTGCCGCTGGCAACGGCCTCGCCCACGGCCTTGCCGTAGATGGGGTAATGCGTACGGGTGTGGCTGTAGGTGCCGCAGTCGAGCACCTTGTAGCCAGCCTGCTCCAGGCGGTCGGCCAGATAGATCTTCTCGTCCGTAACGATATGGTCGCAACCGATTGCGATGGTCTTCTTCATCAGAACGTCCTTTCGTCTGAATTCACAAGTTGAGGTAGAAGTTCGAGTTCTCGGTGGCTCTCGTTAGGCCATCTTGTTGAGCATGTCGACACGGATCTGGTGACGGCCGCCGGCGTACTGGGCGCGCAGGAACTCGCGGGCGATCTTCTTGGCGACCTCGGTGCCCACAACGCCCGGGCCCATGGTGACCATGCGCGAGCCGTTGTGCTCGCGGGTCATGTAAGCGGAACGCTCGTCGGAAATGTTGGCGACGACCATGCCCTTGATCTTGACGGCGGCCATATAGGATCCGACGCCGTACTTATCGAATGCGAAGCCCTGGGAATCCTTGTGCTCCAGCAGGTCCTTGGCAACGGCGGTCGCGGAATCGACAAAGTCCGCGGCAGGGATCTCGGAATAGTCGACGACCTCGTGACCGTCGGCGATGAGCATCTCCTTGATGGACTCCTTCATCGACATACCGTCGGCATCGGAAGCGATTACAACCCTCATGACATCCTCCTTGAGAGATACGCAGGTGCGTAGTTTCTGTTTGGAAGTGTTGAATCGCGCTCAGGTCCGGGCATCTGAATGTGCGGTTCTTCACTGTTCATGTTAATTTGAACACATTCGAACATCGAGTGCAACCATTATTTGTTTAACTTTGTTCTTTTTTGAACAAATACCGTTCACTGTTGATTGCAGACCGTTTGGGCTCGGCGCAGACGTAGCGACCATGTGTTCAACAGACAAAAGGGCGGCCGAGAACGTGTCTCGGCCGCCCTTCTTACGGTTGATCTTCCAAAGATCGCTTTGCCGCCTACTCAGACTGCCCACTCTTCTTGGCATGTTTGGACGGAGCGCTCAAGAAACGATCCGTCAGATAGTTCGCGGGACCGGAGACATCGATCCCCAGCAGCACGTGTCCTAGCCATAGGAACGCCACGAGCACCAGTAGAGGAATCACACACGAGGTCACGATCATCACAATGACGCCTTCGATGAGGTCGGTCACCTGCTGCACGATCTTGTCGGTCATCTGCTTGGCACCGCTGGTCACCGACGTGACCAGGCTCGAGGCCCCGTCAGTCAACTGCTCGAGCACGTTTTTGGACTCTGTAGACTCGGTCTTTTTCTTGCTTGCTTTGGAGCTGTCGCTATCTGCCGCACTCGCAGCGTCGGCCGCCTTTTGCTCGGCCTGTTCAATGCTGACGCGATATGTCTCGTCGACCTTTTGCGATACCCACACGCTTGCAGGCACCAACGCCATGCCGATCATGGCGACTACCAGCACGCGGGTCGCCACGCGACGCAGGACGGCACTCGTGCTCCAGCGTCCGTGAATGCCAAGCGAGACCGCAAAGAGCACCAACGCAAACGGGATTAAGATGCCCAAGCCAACCGACCACAAAATCGTGAGCAAGTATTTCTCTAGGTATAGCACGGCAAGCACGATACCGAGGTTGCCTGAAAGCTGTGCGAGCTGCTCGGCAACCGGCGTTCCCGTATCTCCAGGCAGCGCCGTGATGCCCGCAGACAGGGCAACGCACGAGGTCGTGAGCGCCAAAACGTTGCCCTTCTTTTGATCGATAACCTCGATGGTGGAGTCCCAAGTCTTGGTATCGGCAAAATGCGGGCGCGCGACAAAGCCCGACAGGAGCGCCATAACCACAAGGGCGACGATGATGCCAATCTGCAGTTTTTTGTTTGCGCACACGACATCGGACAGGCTAGGCTGCAGCTCGGTTACTGTCGTGTGCTCGGTTATCTGGACAGAACGCCCATGAGCTACCTCGTGCGCGCCTCTCTTTTGAATCAATCCGTTGTCCGGCATTTGGATACCTCCTCATTCCGGCCTGTAATGCGGTGGAAAGTATACCCACCCATCGAAAAACCGAACGGGAGGGCGTGCAGAAGCTCCATAACGCTGCTAGTCGAATAGTGCCATTTCAAAACTATGCCGGTTTACTACGATAAAACCGATAGGACCGACCACATTTGCTATTAGTAGAAAATGACAAGCGTTCTACCTGCGGCTTTGATAACGCTGTTCTTTCCATAGTTGAAAGAATGCGATTCATCGTAGTAAACCGGCATAGTTTTGTAACCGACAGGCCGATTCGGCATCGCAGCAAACCTAATGACCCGTTTTCTTCCATCCTCAAAGGATCAAATGCATGGCAGGATCGTCCCTAACTGCCGGCAGATAAGGAACGTCCCCAAGTGCCGGGTAAAAAGAAAAAGCCCTGTCGCGGGTTTGCGGCAGAGCTTTTGGAAGGGGACTTGATTGTGAGGATTCGTTAGGCAAGCTTAGCCTCGAGTGCGGCGATGCGCTTATAGGCATCGATGGTAAAGCGGGTCTGCTTCTCCAGGATCATGGTGGTCATGAGAGTATCCTGAGCGTGAGCCATGATGAAGGTCATCTCCATCTCACCGCCGCCGGCCTCCTGCGAAAGCAGCTTGGTCTGCGTGTCGTGGGCGCCGATAAGTGCATCGCTGGCATCCTTGTGCAGCTGCTCGGCCTTCTCAAAATCACCCTCACGAGCAGCATCGAGCGCTGCAAGCAGATCGGTCTGGGCGTCGCCCGCGTATGCGACAATCTCGAATCCAACCATCGAGATTTCTTCTTTGGTTGCCATATTGCGTTCCTTTCACACATGAACCAACGGAGAGCATCGCGTCCGGGCATACGCGCTGCGCTGTGTATGGCAGGAACATTAACATTCAAACAAAAAAGAACAGCGCAAAACGTAATTTCGAGCTATGAACGGTTGCTTTTCACCCGTGAGCGGTTTTTAAACCAATCTGAACATTCTCGAACACAATTAGCGGCTACCCAAACAGGTCCGCACCCTAACGCACATCGCGCACCGTATCGCCCTCGACGAGCACACCCGGAAACAGCATGTGCTCCACACCGGGTGCAGCGCCCTCGGCGCCGGCAATCTTGTCGACCGCCCACATGCCGACGCGCTTGTTGTCAAAGCGCACCGTAGCCAGGCGACGATCGGGCACGATATCGCCCAAACTATCGTCAACACCCACCACGCTTACATCCTGGGGCACGTGCTTCCCGCGCGACTCGAGCCCGCGAATGCAGCCGTAGGCCATGGCATCGTTGGAAGCATAAATGGCTGTGCAGTTCGGATCGTCCGCAAGCACCTGGCCGGCGGCATATCCGCTCTGTGCCGTCCAATCGCCACGGACGAGTCGCGGCGGCTCAATACCATGCGCGCGCAATGTCTCGCGCCAGCCCTCCTCGCGACGCATGCCCGAAAGCGAGCGCTCGGGACACGAGATAAAGTGCACGGTCTTGTGCCCCTGCTCCAGCAAGTACTCGACCACCTGGCGCGAGCAATCGAACTGGTCGTTATCGACTGTTGAACAGAGCGGGTGCTCCAGCATGGTAACGAGCACCGTCTGCATACCGGGCAGCGGCTCGAAGGTGCCAAAGTCCGCCGGCATGCGATTCATGATCACAACCATGCCATCCACCGGCAGCGCGCTCATGCGCGACGATGCGCTCTCGAGGGTATACGGATGCCCGTCTACTTTAGTGAGGGTGATGGCATAGCCATGTTTGTCGGCCGCGGCGGCAAAGCCCTCCATACGGTCGAGGTTGCCGGTGCCGGTAATGTTGAACATGGCGACGCCGACAGTCTTAAACTTGCCGCGGCGCAGCGATCGACCGGCAAAATTGGGGCGATACCCCAGCTCGCGCATGGCGGCACGCACGCGCTCCTTGGTCTCGGGGCGCACGCTGGGCGAATCGTGCACCGTACGCGAGACTGTCTGCTCCGAGACGCCCGCGAGACGCGCCACGTCCTTAACGGAAACCGATTTTTTAACAGCGGCCATAGGTCGATCTTTCTATGTCAACGATGCCATTGGCGGCACCCTACGCAGTCAAATGAAACGTCTTTAAGTATATCTAACGCCTCCTCCGCCATACGCTCACCACCCAAAACCTACCGTTCACCGACATTTTTGCTTCCCCGAACGGCTTTTGTAGTCCAAATGTTAACGTTGCCATTGTGCAAACACAGAGCCACCGGGCGGCTCAAACGTTTACGCATAAGGAATCGACGGTTCGCAGGCACAGGAACCATCAGTTCGCGTCTTTTTTTGTGTCGCAAAATGGCAACGTCAACATTTTGGCAACCGAACGCCAAAAGTTACCATCGTTGCTAACCCACCGACTCTTAGGAGCATTGCATGGAGCAACTCATCGCCATCATCGAAAAGGGCCAACCCTTTTTCAACGCGATCGCCCGCAACAAGTACCTCAAGGCGATCCGCGACGGCTTTATCTCCGTCATCCCCATCATCATCTTCTCGTCCATCTTCTGCCTGGTAGCCTCGGTCCCCAACATCTGGGGTTTCTACTGGCCCGATGACATCAACAACGCCCTGTGGAAGTGTTACAACTACTCCATGGGCATCCTGGCCATCGCCTGCGCCGCCACCACGGCCAAGCACTTCGCCGACGCCCAGAACCGTGATCTGCCCAAGAACAACCAGATCAACTTTATCTCGTGCATGTGCGCGGCCATCATCGGCTTCTTGCTCCTTTCGAGCGACACGATCGCCACGGACGCCGCCAGCGGCTTCAACACCACCTACCTTGGTTCCAAGGGCTTGCTGACCGCCTTCATCGCTGCGTTTGTGACCGGCATCATCTACAAGTTCTTCATTAAGCGCAACATCACCGTCAAGATGCCCGAGCAGGTTCCGCCCAACATTTCGCAGACCTTTAAGGACATCATCCCCTTCTCCGTCTGCATCACCGCCTTTTGGGTCTTTGACATCGTCTTCCGCGCCGCCTTTGGCTTCTGCTTTGCCCAGGGCGTCATCCAGGTGTTCCAGCCCCTGTTCACCGCTGCCGACGGCTACATCGGCCTCGCTGTAATCTACGGCGCCATGAGCCTCTTCTGGTTCGTGGGCGTCCACGGCCCCTCGATCGTCGAGCCCGCCATCGCCGCCGCCCTCGTTGCCAACATGACCGACAACCTGGCTGCGTTCCAGGCCGGTCAGCACGCTTCCGCTGTCCTGACCCAGGGTGCCCAGTACTTCGTCGTCTGCATGGGCGGCACCGGTGCCACGCTCGTCCTGGTCTTCATGTTCTGCTTCCTGGCCAAGTCTCAGGAGATGCGCGCCGTCGGTAAGGCCGCCATCGTCCCGGTCTGCTTTGCTGTCAACGAGCCGCTGCTGTTCGCCGCACCCATCGTGCTCAACCCCGTCTTCTTTGTCCCGTTTGTCTTTGCCCCGATCGCCAACATCTGGATCCTCAAGATCTTTATCGACTTCTTGGGCATGAACGGCTTTATGTACACCCTGCCTTGGACTGTCCCCGGCCCCATCGGCACCATCATGGGCTTGGGCTTCCAGCCGCTCGCCTTTGTGATGCTCGCCCTCATCTTGGTCGTCGACTTTGTCCTGTACTATCCGTTCTTCCGTGCCTATGACGCCCAGAAGTGCGCCGAGGAGGCCGAGATCTCCCAGGAGGAGCTCGCCGCCAAGAACGCCGAGAAGGCCGCCAAGCTCAACGACGCCTTCCAGGGCAAGGCCGATGCCAAGAGCGTTGCCGCCGGCGCTGCCGCCGAGACCGTGAAGGCTGACGCCCCCGCCGCTTCCGCAGCACCCGCTGCCGAGGCTACGACCGCCAGCGACCTCAACGGCAAGCGCGTGCTCGTGCTCTGCCAGGGTGGCGGAACCTCGGGCCTGCTCGCCAACGCGCTGGCCAAGGCTGCCAAGGAGCGCGGCATCAATCTGGAGACCGCTGCCGAGGCCTATGGCAACCACGTGGATATGCTCCCCGACTTTGACCTGGTCGTCCTGGCCCCGCAGGCCGCAAGCTACCTGGCAGACCTGCAGAAGGACTGCGAGCGCGTGGGCAACAAGTGCGTCGCCTGCCGCGGTAAGCAATACATCGAGCTCTCCCAGAACGGCGACAAGTCTCTCGCCTTCGTCTCCGAGCAGCTTTCGAAGTAAGTAACGCCTAGGGCCAGCCGACCATCCAAGACCGGCTGGCCCTTCGATTTAGACGATTGGATCATCATGTCCGTTAACCCTGCTAGCGTCACCAACCCGCCTGCGCAGTTTCCCGAGGACTTTGTCTTTGGCGGCGCCACTGCTGCCTACCAGGTAGAGGGCGAGACCCGCACTCACGGTAAGGGCAAGGTTGCCTGGGACGACTTTCTGGAAGCCCAAGGCCGTTTCTCCCCCGATCCCGCTTCGGACTTCTACAACCAGTACCCTGTCGACTTGGAGCTGTGCGAGGAGTTCGGTATCAACGGCATTCGCCTCTCCATTGCCTGGAGCCGCATCTTCCCCAACGGCACCGGCGAAATCAACCCCGAGGGCGTCCAGTTCTACCACGATCTCTTCGCCGAGTGCCATAAGCACCATGTTGAGCCGTTCGTCACGCTGCATCACTTTGACACGCCGCTTCCCCTCTTTGAGAAGGGCGACTTCCTCAACCGCGAGACCATCGATGCCTTTGTGGACTTTGCCACCTTCTGCTTTAAGGAGTACGCCGACCAGGTGACCTACTGGTTCACCTTTAACGAGATCTGGGCCGACGCCTCCAACACCTACATCGAGGGCACCTTCCCCGGCGGCGTCAAAGCTCATCTGGCCGAGGCCTTCCAGTGCGAGCACAACATGATGCTCGCCCACGCCAAGGCCGTGCTGGCCTTCCACAACGGCGGTTTTAAGGGCAAGATCGGCGTCATTCAATCGCTGGAGTTTAAGTATCCGCTCAACGAGAACGACCCCGCCGACATCAAGGCCGCCAACAACGAGCACGTGCTGCAGAACCAGTTTTTGCTCGACGCCACCTTCCGCGGCGACTATGCCCCCGACACCCTCGAGTGCGCCGACCGCCTGGCCGCCATCTCGGGCGGCACCATCGAGATCATGGACAAGGACCTCGAGATTATGCGCGAGGCCGCGCTCTACAACGACTACCTGGGTGTCAACAACTACCAGTGCCGTTTCCTCAAGGCTTACGACGGCGAGAACGACCTGCACCACAACGGTACGGGCGAGAAGGGCACCGGCCGCTGGCGCGTTAAGGGTATTGGTGAGCATGTGAACAAGCCCGGCATCCCCACCACCGACTGGGACTGGATCATCTATCCCGAGGGTCTGTTCGATCTGCTCGTCTACATTAAGCAGCGCTACCCCAACTACAAGCAGATTTTCATTACCGAAAACGGTATGGGCTACAAGGACCCCTACAAGAACGGCTTTGTGGACGACCAGCCGCGCATCGACTACATCGAGCAGCACCTGCGCTGGCTGCTTAAGGCCATGGAGGTGGGCGTCAACGTGGGCGGCTACTTCCTGTGGAGCCTGCAGGATCAGTTCTCCTGGACCAATGGCTACAACAAGCGCTACGGCTTCTTCTACGTAGACTTTGAAACCCAGAAGCGCACGCCCAAGGCAAGCGCCTACTGGTACAAGCACGTGGCGCAGACCCGTCGTCTGGACTAGTGGCTTGCAGTTGGCGTAATTGCCCTGCTCACATAACTTGTCCCCATTTCTCAGCCGGGGGCGGCACGTCACACGGCGCGCCGCCCCCGGCCTTTTTGTTTTTGAGCGGGTCGGGGTCCGTTTGTCTCAATCTGTAACATCTAGCCGAGTTTTTCGGTCCCACCTGTCACAGATTGAGACAAACGTGGAGGCCGGGCCGAAATATCTAAATCTGTAACACTTAACCCGGTTTTGGACGTCTAGTTGTTACAGATTTAGATAAACGTGCGAGCCAATCCCTTCAATCTAAATCTGTAACAACTAGCTTGTGTTTTCGCCCCTAGCTGTTACAGATCGAGACAAATAAAATAGACCGGGCTGACAATCTCAGCCGCATGCCCCCCTTTTTGGCCGCATTCCACCGATCAGATAAAGATCGTCATATACAGAGGTAGATATATCCTATGCCCTTCAGCCCTGAGCTGTTTTGGGTGAAGAACTATCTCTTCTCCGACTCGTCGTTCGAATCGTCTGCCGAAATCGTCAAGCGAGATTGTTGAATACGATTTGGAAGATTTAACTTCAACAGGAGTGACCCGCGGTTTTCCAGCCGCGTCTTCAAAGCCGCGCGAAACAAGAAAATCAATTTCACGCGTTCTGGGCCGACTCCCCTCTGTTTTGGAAGGCTCCTGCCAGCTGTAATAAAAAAGCGAATGCCCCAGACTCTTAAGCTGCTGCGCCACGATGTTCTCGATTAGCATTCCTTTATTAATTGAAATTCTTCCAAATTGAATGTCTCTATGAACATCCATAAGGTCCGGACCATCATCAAACGCCAAGCTCACGAGCAATCCCGTGTCCGCCATATAGCATTTAAGCGAAGACGCGTCCTCGTGCAGGCGGTAACCCACGCTCGGATCACTGCATAAATAGCAACGGTTAATCAGTCGCGCATCCTCAAGCCAGATTAACGCCGACTCATATGTCTCAAAACGGGACCCCTTCTCCAAGCTGTCAAATTTGAACCGTTTATTTGCCGCAGATAATTGACCCGGAATATCGTCATAAACCGCCCGCGCACGTCTAGCGTCCGAACCTCCAAACTTGGCAATGTCCTCCCTGTACAGTGCGATAATCTGCCGTTTAACCCTGTCGCATCCTCTAAAATCATTCTCTGCCACAAAGGAGTCGACCGACTGAGGCATACCACCGACAAGCATATACTCATCAAATAATCTCATGCACGTCGCATGAACGCCGTCCGGAAGCGCGGTCCGAGATTCGCGCGCTTTACGGATCTCTTCTGCATAAAGATCTTTTCCGGTCGCCCAAAGATACTCCTCAAAATCGAGGGGCTCGAGAGGGATTCTTTCTTCCTCTGACGGTATGACAATGCTATCGACATTCTTTTTGATGGAGACAAGAGAGCCTGTCTCGATGTAATCAAATCTGCCGTCTTCTACAAGATGCTTTATGTATTCGCGCGCGATGGGAAACCGCTGCACTTCATCAAAAATGACCAGCGACTCTCTCGGTTCGAGGGCCTTACCATACTGCAGCTGAAGCATGCGTAAAAAAAGATCGACATCTTCACGATGGTTCAGAAATATATCGAGCGTGGCTTTGCTAGCAGCCGAAAAGTCAATGTACAGATAATCCTTGTATTCATTTTGCGCGAAGCACTTGACGAGCGTCGTTTTGCCAACGCGTCTTGCACCCTCAATAAGCACCGCAGTGCGCCCTTGCGAGCGTTCTTTCCACTCCTGCAGACGATCATATGCCTTCCGTTTAAACATAATCTCACCTCAGCATAATTTACGTGCTAGTTTACAAAAATACCGACCTTCAGATACATCTAATAATACAAAAATACCGAGCTTTAAATGAGCTTATAGCTACAAAAATACCGACCATTGCAATGGCCGAAACACACAATATCTCCCGCGGCATCAGCTAGCAGATGACCTGCGTGTGCTCCTCGATGGCGGCTCGATCTCCATCAGCAATACCCGGCTCGCACACCACGGCGTCCAAATTGTCCAGGCGACAGAAGGTATAGAAATCGCGCTTGCCGATCTTGCTGGAGTCGGCGATCAGATAGCGCGAGTCGGCCTTGCTAAAGGCGAGCTGCTGGATACGGCCCTCATCCATATTGGACGTAGACACGTCGCCATCCAGAATGCCGTTGGCGCCGATAAACGCTGCATCGATACCCAGCGCACGCAAGGTGTCCTCGGCCGTGGGGCCCACAAAGGCGGCAGTGCGGCGGCGGTACACGCCGCCCACGAGACACAGCTCGCAGTCCTCGCGTGCCTCGAGCAGGTTAAACACCGAAAGCGAATTGGTCACGATACGCAGGCGAAACGCCGGCAGCATCGAGGCCATCTGTTCAGCCGTGGTGCCCGTACCCAAAAAGATGGTCGAGCCTTCCTCGATAAGCTCCACAGCACGGCGTGCGATCTGCAGCTTTTCCTCGGCATGCTTTGTACGCTTTTCGCTGTGCGAATACTCATGGCGCAACATAGCGTGGGGACGATTCTGCGCACTGCGGGCTCCGCCGTGAACGCGCTCGATCTCGCCAAGGCTCGCAAGCTCCTCAAGGTCGCGGCGGATTGTCATGTCAGATACGCCCAGCGCATCCGAAATCTCCTTAACCGAGACCGTGCCCTGCTCCTCGAGCAGCTGACGAACCTTATCCTGTCGCTCTGCCTTAATCACGATGAATCCTCGCCGTTCTTTGCGCGCATATCATTCAAACAGTAACGAACAAATTGTATCAGACTCGTACGCGTCAAAAATGAACGCCCGCACAGCTCCAATCATCACTTTTTTGAGAAAAATACCCCCAGCTTTAGTGGGGTGTAGTGATAATCTCGCCTGTTCGCGCTACAGTTTGTCAGAAATACCTCGATGTTAGGAACCAAATGATCACTTCCGAGCTTTTCGGCACCGCGCCGTGCGGTACCCCCGTTCATCGTTACACCCTCGACGGGCCCGAGATCTGCGTTCGCATTATGGACTATGGCGCCACCGTGCTGGCCATCGATGTGCCCGACATTCCCGGCAACGTGCGCGATGTGGTGCTGGGCTTCGATAAGCTCGAGGATTACTTTGACAACCCCGCCTGCTTTGGCTCGACCATCGGCCCCGTGGCAAACCGCACCGCGGGCGCCACGATCACCATCGACGGCACGGACTGGCATATGCCTGCCAACGAGGGCACCAACAACCTGCACAGCGATCTTGAGCACGGCCTGCATAAACGCGTGTGGGATGTTGAGCTCGACGAGGTCCATAACACCGTGCGCATGACCACCTCGCTTAAGGATGGCGAGCTGGGCCTGCCCGGCAACCGAACCTTTACAGCCGTGTTTACCGTTACGCGCACCGGCGTCTTCCGCATCGAGTACGGTTGCGAGAGCGACCGCGCCACCTACGTGTCCATGACCAACCACACGTACTTTAACCTTGCCGGTCATAACGCCGGCATGGACTGTGAGCACTTCTTTGTTGCTAACGCTGCTCACTACCTGCCCATTAACGAGCAGAACATCCCCACCGGCGAGATTGCTCCAGTCGAGGGAACACCGTTTGACTTCCGCGAGCTGCGCCCCGTCGCACCCGGCATGGAGGCCGACGACCCGCAGATCAAGCAAGCCCGTGGCTACGATCACTGCCTGTGCATCGATGGCTATCAGTACGGGCGCAACCTGCGTCGCGCCCTTCATGTCGAGGAGATGTGGACTGGCCGCGAGCTTGACTACTACACCACTGCCCCGGGCGTGCAGCTCTACACCGGCAACTGGCTGGGCGACGAGCACGCCAAGGACGACGCCAACTATGGCTGGGGCGCCGGCTTTGCCCTCGAGGCAGAGATGTACCCCGACACGCCGCACCAGCCGCTGTTCCCGCAGGGCATTGTGGGCCCGGGTCACCCCTACAGCAATGTGATCGAATACCACTTTATGAGACACTAAGCCCATAACGCTGCATATCGCACACCAGCGCCCGCCGGCACCACCGCCAGCGAGCGCTTTTTCATCTTTTAGGCTCGTTTTTTCTGTGACTGTATGAGTGACATATCAAAACTATGCCCATTTACTACGTTTAGCCCGGGATGCTCGACCATGCACCGGTTTTTGTTACATTTGTGAGCCGTCTACCTGCGGTTTTGTTTTTCTCAAATTCGACATGCTCGGCGATAGCCGACCAAACGCAGTAAATGGGCATAGTTTTTGACAGGCGGCATCGCGCGCATCCCTCGCAAGGGCAAAATGATCCGTTTTCCTCCGTCCCCAAGGGATCAGTTGAACAGATTGCCAATGGGGTCGGGGGCGGAACTGGGGAGATAACGGATTTCTAGCTCTATGCCGTGTTCTTGCAGCTCTTTGAAGGCGGCGACGTCTGTGTCGTCTACGGCAACTGTGGGCGTCACGGGACGCTTGCCCTCCCCTGCTTGCATGTGACCGATACTGATCTTGGTAATGGGCACACCGCCCTTGACCAGCGCGAGCGTATCCGCGGGCGACGCCACCATGATGAGAATCCATTGGCGCGGCGTTGCGGTATGAATGATGTCGATGGTCCTTTGCACCGAGAAAAACCGCGTCCACACGCCCTCGGGCGCCGCGACCCTCATAGGCGCCCACTTGCGCGAATCCGCCGCAATCTCGTCGTTGACGATTAGGACGAGGTTGGAACCCATAGCCTCGTTCCACAGCTCAACGTCTTGCCCGTAAATAAACCGGTCATCGATACGCGTGAGAAGGATCTTGGGTTGAGCCATGGCAGTCCCATTCTGTTTGAGACTCGTAAGAGCGAGACATCACGTCTCCAATATTAGTGCATTTAAAGTGAGAAAAGCCGTCAGAACACTTGCGCGGATGTGTGATGTCCCGTATCATAGACAGCCGTTGACGCCTCAGTTGCGTCATCACATGGCCGCCAGCGTAGCTCAGTTGGTAGAGCACCGCTCTCGTAAAGCGGGGGTCACCGGTTCGAGCCCGGTCGCTGGCTCCATTGCACAAGATAGCCGCCTTCGGGCGGCTTTTTTGTTGCCGATTTTGAGTGCGCGTGTGCCAATCCAAGCATCGCCACGTCAACAGCGGCCCACTCGGTGGACTTCGGGTTTAATGCTTAGGGGCGGGGATTTACCAAAGTGAAATCTTAATGAAAAGAAACCCAGCTGCAACAATTGCCATGGTGAGGGCTCGAATTGGCCATATAGATCTAAAATAGTCACAATATACAAATGTCGAGAGACGTTGGGGATAGAGATGAAAAGAACTAAGGGTTTTCTTTTGTTGGTAATGATGCTGCTCGGACTGTTCTGCCTGAGTGGCCCTTCTTGGGCCGAGGCTGCCTGTCCTGAAGGTGAGCCTCAGCAGTCTTATACGGGCAGCCTGCTGATAACTGCTAAGGAGGGCGATGCCGACTCTCAGTCTGGGGTAAATCCCCTTGCCACTTTTGAGGGGGACGGCGGAACGGTCAAGCTTGACCATATTGGTAGCGGGATTTTGAGGTGGCAAGTTCTTCCGGACAAAATTGCGAACGATCCCTTCTCTTTTGCTGGAACGATATATCTATACAAGGTTGTGAGCGGAAAACAAAAATACGTCGATTGCTATCCGACAAACGGGTCTGGAATTGCATTCACCGGCATTTCGGGGCAGATTGATACACATGTACGAAAGGGAACCTATGTGGTGCGTTGGGTTGGAGCTGCTGCAGGCCCGATATGGATTGCGGTCTTGCGCCCCGATGTCCAAATAGGTTTCTCTCTCTAGACGGGAAGTTGCTCATGGACGCCATATATGACGGGGATGACTGGGTCGATCATTATACTTGGCGCCTGGTCGGCTCGAACGACAATGGGGATGTGGTGTTTGATGGACTATGTCCAAAGCATCTCCATCCTTTTGTCTCGTCGTTAATTGAGAGTTCCGCTCGTGTTGCCCCCTACAGCTCGGCATCGCTTCATGATACGGACGTTTTGAAGACCATAAGGGAGTCAATTGACGAGGGCACGATGAGCGGCCCGCTGTTTTCTCGGCTTGTGGGGCTAGATGAGATTGGCTCGAAACGACTGCTTGCGGGCGAAAAAGTGGAACTCACTTATCGGTCGATGATTTCAATCCTGCGGCTAGCCGATGTTCTTCGCAAATAAATGAGGCTTCCCTATTCAAAAACCGAAACCCCGCCAAACGTGATTCCCCTAGGGAAAGCACGTTTGGCGGGGTCCTAGCGTGATTTCCCTAGGGGAATCACGCCATCAGACGAACAGTTCAGCCGAGCAGCTCGCTACTCCTCCCAGTAAGCATCTGCAAGCAGCTTAAAGCAGATCTTCTTGACCGGCTGCGCGCCATCGCCCGGGAACTCGAGCGTGGGCATGTGAGGCTCGCCGGCAACGAACAGCGCAAACTTGTCGTCAGCAAGATCGCCGGCGATCGAAGCGTCGGAGTCAACCAGATCGTAGTCGTCCTTCTCGTCAAACTCCTGAACCAGCGTCAGGCTGCCCGTGGCGACCTTAAAGGCCTCGCGACCCTCGACATCGATCTGCAGGTCGTGATAGCGCTGATGCGTCTCATAGTGAGCCTCGGCCTCGGGACGCGTCGTGGGAGCCATGACGTTCGCAAAGACCTTCTCACCCAGAATCGGATGGCTGCCGACCTCGAGCTGTGCCGGGTCGTTCTCCTCGAGCCAGTCGATCAGCACGTCGAGGCCCTTGAGCATTCCGCGGTACTCCTCGATATCGCCCAATGCACCGTAAATCATCTAAATCCCCTCTCGGATCGCTTCTTTGGCGGCTACTCGGCAAACGCGTTACCGACGCTGTTGCCACCCACATACGCCTCGACCAGGGTAAGGTCGGGATTGAACACGACAAACTCGGCGTCGCGCCCCAGCATAATGCTACCGCACTTGTCGTCGACATGAGCTAGCAAGCAATGCCGGGGCCGACGCCCAGGCTTTTACAGCTCGGTCACGACAACGCCGTTGTAGACCTCGTCCCAACGGTCCATGACCAGATGGCCGGTCATGGGATCCATGGCATTGAGCTTGCCGCAGGTGTTGGCGGTACGCAGCACCGTCTCGTCGTCCGCGCCAGCAGCAATGGCATGCGCGAAGCCAGCGATAGTGGAGTCACCAGAGCCCGTGGCGTTAACGGCAGGGATATCGGGCGTCTTTGCGCGGAACGCACGGCCATTGTGGAAGCCAACGGAGCCGGCAGCGCCCATGGACACGACGACCCAGGGGATATCGGAGAAGCGGGCATCAGAGGCGAGCGCGGCGCGGAGCTCGTCCACATCGTCGGTGGTAAAGTTCGTACCCAAAAGGCCGTTGATCTCGGTCAGGTTAGGCTTGACCAGCTCGGGCTTAATTTCGGACTTAAGGGCGGCCTCGAGCGAAGCACCCGAGGTATCGAGCAACACCTTGGCACCGGCGTTCTCGGCAATGCCCGTGATCTTGGCATAGTAGTCTGCCTCGACACCGCGGGGCAGCGAACCCGAGATGGTGACGACGTCGGCCTTGCTCGCAAGCTCGGTAAACTTGGCGGTAAAGGCATCGAGCTCCTCGGGGGCAATTGTCGGGCCGCTCTCGAGCAGCTCGGTCTGGTTGCCGGCATGAAGGATATTGAGGCAGATGCGGGTCTCGCCCTTGATGGGCACAAAGTCGTTGTTAATACCGTTGGCGTCCATGAGCTCAGCCATGTAAGCACCCATGTGGCCGCCGAGCAGACCGGTTGCCACGACGTCGTCGCCCAGCTGACCCAGCACACGGGCCACGTTGAGGCCCTTGCCGCCGGCGGTCTTTTCGGGCGTCACACGGTTGACGTCGTCGATAACGAGCTCATCGAGCTGATAGCGCGTATCGACAGACGGGTTCATCGTAACGGTGAGGATCATTTTTAGCTCCTTATCTCGCAGGCTCCTAGTGCCTCGCGATACGAGTCGACAAAACGGAATTACAGAATTTCAATCGTGAACGAGCGAACGACGGTCTCCTTGGGCTTGGCGACAAGGCAGCCGCGCTTATGCTCAAGCACGTCATCCTCATCGGAGCAGGTCGAAAGGCCGCCCCAGGGCTCAACTGCCACAAAATCGCCCTCGGGCTTACTCCACACGATGAGGTACGGAAAGCCCTCGAAGCTCAGGCGAACGCCCTTGTCCTCGCCCTTTTTGGAAAGCGTGACCTGACGACTCTCGAGTACGTCAAAGATGGTCTCCGCAAAATCGAAGAGCTCGTGCGACAGGGGCAACGTCTTCCCCACCATGGGGTTCTTGGAGCGGTTTGCCACATCAATCAAGCCAGTCGAAGGAACGGCGGTGCAGAGCTCCGCAGCCTCGTCCTTCTCAAAGCGCAGCTCGTAGTCCGTATAGGCCTCGCCCTCGTCGAGCGGGCACCTAAAGCCGGGGTGTCCACCGATAAAGAACGGCATGTCCTCGGTGCCCTCGTTGGTCACCTCATAGGAGACGCGCACGGTATCCCCCTCAAGCGCATAACGAGCGACAAGCTTAAACGGGTACGGATAATCGCTCAGCAGCGCGGCGTTATCCTCCGAAGCCAGGCACATCGCCAGCTCGTTCTCGCTCTGGCTCAGCAGCTTCCACTCCTGTTTGCGCGCAAACCCGTGGCGAGCGAGCTTCACATGATGCCCGGCAAACGTCATGGCGCTACCATCACGCAGGCCTCCGCAAATCGGGAAGCAAATCGGTGCCTGGCCGGACCACACGGCGGGATCACCCTGCCACAGGTACTCGCGACCTCCAGCCTCAATCGAGGTAAACGAGCCGCCGGCCGTGGAGACCTTGATAGAAATCGAATCGTTGGAGAGAGCGTATTCCATTGTCCATCCTTTCGAACAACTGCTTTTTGCTCGCAAGAACCCGTCTCGGCCCTGACCAAAGGACAAACCCGCACGTTCATCGATGCGTCCGGTATCCCAGCCATGCAACGGGGTACCATACAGACATTGATGCAATTACAGCTGAAAGGCCTTCTTATGCGAACCATCATCCTTTATGCCTCACGCCACCACGGCAATACGAAAAAGCTCGTGGACGCCATCGTCGAGGCGCACCCCGAAATCGATACCCTCGACGTCAAGGCGCTCGGCAAAAACGAGTATCCCAACCTGCACGAATATCATCTGATCGGTGTCGCCACGGGCATCTATTACTCCGAGATCGACAAGGACATGGCACGCGTGCTCACGAACGTGCTGCAGCCGCAGGACAAGGTGTTTGGCCTTATGACCTACGGTGGCAAAAACAAGTGGTACGGCAAGGATATCGATGGCATCTGCCGCATGAGGCAGGCCATCTTTATGGGCGTCTACGGCTGCCCCGGCTTTGATACGTGGGGGCCGTTCAAACTCACCGGCGGTGTCCAAAAGGGGCACCCGAACGCTGAGGAAATTAAGGGCGCCGTCGACTTCTTCGACAAGATCGAAGACGAGTATGGCGACATCATCGTCGAAGAGTATGCCAAGCGCGAGAAGCGTCTAGCCTACGAAAAGGAGCATCCTGCAGGAGGCCTGGTGGCCGGCGTTAAGCGCACGGCAAAGAAGATCGCCAACAAGCTGTAACTGTAAAGGTGCTTTTGAGCGTTTAACCCATACGGCGGGTCCGAGCAGATTCGGGCCCGCCGTCTTTTTCTATCGTTACTCGGTAAAGGCGTTACCGACGCTCTGACCGCCAACATACGTCTCGACGAGGGTGAGCTCGTGGTCGAACACGACAAAGTCGGCGTCGCGACCCGGCATGATGCTGCCGCACTTATCCTCGATGTGCGCGGAGCGTGCCGGCACCTCGGTTGCCATGCGAATGGCGATATCGGCGCTGGCGATGCCCCAGTCGACGATGTTCTTGACACCCTGGGCAAGCGTGAGCACCGAGCCGGCAATGCTCTTGCCGTCGGCGAGCCAGCACAGGTTGTCTTTCATGATGACGTCCATGCCACCACTGGTGTAGCTGCCCTCGGGCATGCCGCCGCAACCCAGGCAGTCGGTGATAAGCACCGTGTGCTGCCAGCCCTTTGCCTGCAGCAGTGCCTTGATGGCGGCAGGGTTTACGTGCTTGCCGTCACAGATGATCTCGGCGTAGGTCTCGGGCGTGGACATGGCAGCACCCACGACACCGGGCTCACGGTGATGCAGCCCGCGCTGGCCGTTATAGGTATGCGTAAAGCAGCTGGCACCGGCGTTGATGGCGGCGATGCACTCATCGTAGGTGGCGTCGGAGTGACCGATGCTGGTCACGACGCCCTTCGCGTTGAGGGCGGCTGCATAGGCGGCAGCGCCATCGCGCTCAGCGGCCATGGCACTCTTGACGATACGTCCGCCGGCAGCCTCCTGCCACTGATCGAAGACCTCCTCGGAGGGATCGATAAGATAAGCGGGGTTCTGCGCGCCCACGTGCTTCATGGTAAAGAAGGGGCCCTCCAGGTAGATGCCCTGAATGCGAGCACCACAGAAGTCGGGGCCGCGGCCCTCGTCAGCCTGGGCGATGGCGGCGCAGGCGTCCTTGATCTGCTCGACGCCATCGGTGAACGTCGTGGGCAGCCAGCTGGTGGTACCGCGACGGGCGAGCTCGGTCGAGCTGATATCGATGCCCTCGGGATCGTTATCGGTAGTTGAGTGGTTATAGAAGCCATGGATGTGAGTATCGACCATACCCGGTGCGATCCACGATCCCGTGTAGTCCTTAATCTCGCAAGAGGGCTCGTCGGCCTGCCAGACGCCAAAGACGCCGTCTTCGACCATGAGATAGCCGCCCAGCTGCGGGCCTGCCGGCAAGAAGAACTTGTCAGCCTTAATTGCGTACGTGCTCATATGCACTCCTTGCTTCTAAAGCAATTGACTGTGGTGATGCTTATACCCGGTCCATGTAAAAACAAAAAGCGCCCGCCCGCCGTTATGAGCGGACGGGCGCCCTTACAGGGGGACGCGATTAAGCGGTGAAGGGGTGAATCGTCACGCCCTTGACCACGCGGTTGACCGTGCCGGTGGGGCTCGGCGTGTCGGGCGTATTGCCCACGCGCACGGAGTTGAGCAGGCTGATAGCCTGGGCAAACATCACGAACGGCAGAGCAAGGTAGCCCTCGGGAAGCGCCTCGTAGCCCTTAAAGGTGAAGGACTCACCCTCATAGACGGTGGCACCTTCCTGCTGAACGGCGACGGTGTGCTGAGCGATCTTGTCGCCACCGATCTCGTTGAGGATGTCGATGTCGTACTGACGGGTGTAGGCGTCGTTGTTGACGAACACGAAGACGAGCGTCTTATCGTCGACGAAGGACTTAGGTCCGTGACGATAGCCCATGGAGGTGTCGTAGGAAGTAGCGACCAAACCGTGAGCGAGCTCGAGGATCTTGAGCTGGCTCTCCTGGGCAAGGCCACCGAAGGAGCCAGAACCCAAGTAGGTCACGCGGTTGAAGTCGCCAGCGAGGTAATCGGCAACCTCGGACTCGCGAGCGATAACCTCCTCGCCCATCTTGGCGATGGTCTCGACCCACTCGGCCTTCTGCTCGTCAGAGGCAGTGTCGAAAATAAGGGTGGAGAGCAGGGTCATGCAGGTGTAGGAACCGGTCATGGCGAAGCCCTTGTCGTTGGCGCGCGGGATGAGCAGCGTCAGCGCATTGGGATCATCGGCGGACTCGACGGCAAGCTTGCCCTCGGGAGCGCAGGTGATGTTGAGGAACTTGACGTTGTGGACGAGCTCCTTGGCGACGGCAACGGCGGCAAGGCTCTCGGGGCTGTTGCCAGAGCGGGCAAAGGAAACCACGAGCGTGGGATCCTCGGCGCGCAGGAAGTCGCGCGGAGCGCTCACGATGTCGGTCGTGGCGATGGGCTTAAAGTCGTAGAGATCAGTGTTGCCAGCGTGACGCAGGTACGGGGCGCAGGTATCGCCAACGTAGTCGGACGTACCGGCACCGGTGAAGACAACGGACAGACGGCCCTCGCCCATAGCGCGAGCCTCGGCCAGAAAGGCCTCGATGGCCTCCTTGTTCTCGCGATAGATGTTGAGCGTATCACGCCAAAGCTCGGGCTGCTGAGCAATCTCGGCCGTGGTAATCTGGGCGCCGAGCTCGGTGAGCTCCTCGACACTCTTCTCGAACATTTCTAATACCTCTCTCTAGAAGTAATCCTCTGACGTGCAATTATACACTTCGGTTGGTTATCTGGTAGTAACCAGTTAAATGCAAAGAATCACCATATGGAAACGATGTGGACACTAGTTGCTACGCTGGTGGTAAACCTTGTATTTAAACTGATCGGCACGAGCAACCGAGAGTGTATACTCCACAACCTCGTTTGACTCGTTATACGTAGTCCTGACCAAATCGAGCACAGGCGAGCCCTCGACAATTCCCAAAAGGTGGGCGTCGGTGGGACGGGCTATGCTCGCATAGAACTCCTCTTCAGCCACGCGTATCTTTTGCTGAAAGTCTTGCTCAATCACATCGTAAAGCGGCTTGCGCTCCAGCAGCGGTCGCTTTAGGGACAGAAATTGACGAACCGGTAGATAGCTGCGTTCGACCATCATGGGCATGTTGTCGGCAGAACGAAGGCGCTTAAGCTTAAAAATGCGATCACCGATACGCAATCCCATATGCTCGGCCAGATTCTTATCGGCCTCCATCTCGCAAAACTCGAGAATCGTGGTCTCGGGGTCGCGACCCATCGCGCGCATCTGCTCGGTAAAGCTGTAGGACTGCATAAGATTGGTTGCCTTTGCCGAACGGTCGGTCACAAAGGTACCGCGACCGTGCTGCCGAACCACCAGTCCTAAACGTTCCAGTTCCTGCAGAGCCAGGCGTACCGTAGTGCGCGAGAGACCATAGCGCTCCGAAAGTTCGCGCTCGGAAGGAATCATGTCACCGTCGCGATATTCATGGTCAATCTTTTCGGTCAGAATATCGACCAGCTGATCGTACAGCGGTTGCTTACGCGCTCCGATCGCCATCCTATCCTCCCTTTTGCTCGAATTCGGCTAACTACCTAGGGTGTTAAGCATTATCAGTCCGCAACACCCGAATCATCAAGAAAACAAAAGCCGCGCGCTCTTTCGAGCACGCGGCTTTTAACATACACATGGCTTAAGGGGTCGGGGTGTGAGCCGCGTAGGGACACACCCCTCAAGCTAGAGCCTTACCAGATGCTCGGCCAGAGACCAAGCGGGCCAGCGCCCAGGATGCCCAGGACGAAGAGCAGCAGAATGCCCTTGGTCGGGGTCCAGCTGTGCTTAGCGAACATGTAGTAAAGCAGCAGCGTAAGCATAAGCGGGACGAGCTTCGGGACGATGGTGTTGAGGGTGTCGGCAACGGAGAAGTTGACCGGATCCTCGGTGACGGTGCCGTAGGTAACGGACTCCATGCCGTTGCCCAGATCGGTGACGCCGCACTCGACAGCGTTGCCGTCGGCATCGGAAGCGGTGAGGGCGTTGCCGTCCTCATCGGTCATGGCGATGGTACCGGCCTCAGCGGTCTCGGTATCGATGCCCTCCATACCGGTGAAGTTCTCGGCCTCCTTCTCGGAGACGATCACGGTAGTAGCGGAGAGGCCACGGGTGGTGCCGTTGGGGATCTGGAGGTTGATCTGGGTGCCACCCATGGTGACGACCAGGCAACCGACGACGAAGACGCCCATGATGGAAGCGGCACGCGTGAAGGCCTGCATGTTGGCAGTCAGAGCGTCAATAGCGCTGGTGCCAAGCTTGTAGGACCAGTTCATGAGCCAGAAGCGCAGAGCGAACTGGACGACGTTGAAGATCACCAGGAAGATGATCGGCGCAGCGGCGTTGCCGTTAATGGCCATGTTGGAGGTGATGCCGGCCGTGATAGGCACGAGCGTCAGCCAGAACAGGGCGTCACCGATACCACCGAGCGGGCCCATTGCGGCGACGCGGACGGCGCGGATCGTGGGGATGTCAACCTTGTTCTGCTCGAGCGAAAGCACGATGCCCATAACAAAGGTGACAAGGAACGGATGGGTGTTGAAGAACTCCAGGTTGTGGCTCATGGAAGCCGCGAGGTCGTTCTTGTTGGTGTGGATCTTCTCCAGACCGGGGATGATGGAGTAGAGCCAACCGGCGGCCTGCATACGCTCGTAGTTGAACGAGGCCTGCAGGAAGCAGGAGCGCCAAGCCATCTTGTTGAGGGTCTTCTGGTCGAGCTGCGGAGCAGGAGTGAGATCCTCGTAGTGCTCCGGGATCACATACTCATTAGATGCCATCTTCGAAGTCACCTCCGTCAGAAACAGCTGCACCCTTCAGCTCGGTCTGCTGCTGGAAGTCCCAGAAGGCGATGCCGAAGCCGATGAGAGCGAGGATGAGCAGAGCAGGGGTTGCCAGAGAATCGTTGGCAACGGTGATGAGCGCGAGGCCAAAGCCCATGAGGAAGAAGCCCCACATATCGCGGTTCATCATAACCTTGAGCAGGACGGCGAAGCCGACGAAGCGCATCATGCCGCCTGCAGCGGAAAGACCGGTCTGCAGCCAAGTCGGGATGGCGGAAGCGATGGTCTGACCGATGGTGGCGCCAGCGATGAAGAACAGGGTGACGACGACGGCGAAGATCAGGCCGAGCAGAGCCATGGCGAAGTAGTTCAGACGCTCGATACCCTTGGTGTCAGCGTTGTGAGCCATGTTGTCCGCGGAGGACATGAGCGGCGACATAAGCGTGAAGACCAGGGTAACGCCGAGCTGACCAAGCAGAGCGAACGGAATGGCAAGGCCGACTGCCGCGTTGGGCTCGAGGCCCGTAGCAATAGCGAGAATGGCTGCCATGATGCCGCCGATGACGGCGTTAGGCGGCTGAGCGCCTCCGATCGGCATGTTGCCGATCGTCATGAGCTGATAAGTACCACCCACGAGAAGACCGGTGTTGAGGTCGCCAAGGATAAGACCGATGACGGCGCCGGTGACGATGGGCTGATAGAGAGACTCGAGGAAGTTGAACTGGTCGATTGCCGCGACGAACGTGACGATGAAGACCAGAGCGACCTGGATGATCGAGTATTCCATCTTGCTCCTCCTTTCAAAATGTATGTACGCACTTTGGATTTCACGTACAGAATGTCAGGGTTTCATTCCTGACAACGTGGATCATGAGGATTACGAGAAGAGCTTGCTCGTGTCCTCAACAGGCGTGCTCGGAACGCGCCTGATCTCCAACTCCACCCCCAATTCCTGCAGCTCTTTAAACGCAGCGACATCCTCGTCGTTAACTGCGACGGAGGTGGCGACTTGGCGCTTTCCTTCCGACATGTGCATGTTGCCGATGTTTACCTTCTTTATAGGCACACCGCCCTTGACGAGCGTAAGCACGTCTTCCGGTGTTTCGGCCACGATGAAGATCTTCTGGCGCGGGCTCGCCTTGCCAATGACGTCGATGGTCTTCTGCAGGGAGAAGAAACGCGTAGCGACGCCGGCGGGAGCGGCCATCTTCATGAGGTTCTGACGCATGGTGTTGGTCGACACATCGTCGTTGGCGACGAGGATGAGGTTGGAGCCCAAGGTGGAGTTCCACTGGGTCGCGACCTGACCATGAACCAGTCGGTTATCGATGCGGGTAAGAAGAATGTTGGGTTCTGCCATGTTGATCAGCTTCCTTTCGTTGATTGCTGACGACAGTTACTTAATCTCCTGAATCGCGTAACGCGAAACATCTACGACGGCACCGGATCGGACTTTGATCTGGACCTTTTCGCCTTCGATGCCTTTGACGGTTCCGTAGATACCGCCGGCGAAAAGAACCTCCTGACCCGGCTTGAGCTCCGTGTGCAGCTCCTTGAAGTACTTCTGCTTCTTCTTCATGTTGATTTGCGACCAGATGGTGTAAATCAAGCCCATGATGACAAGCAGGCCCAAAAGAGCGACCGAGGAACTCAGAACACTGGCTCCGAAATCGGCCATTAGATGCCGTCCTCGTCGCCGAAGATATCCTCTTCCTCGGCACCAGCGACGGAAGCGACCGTCTGGGCGGTGATGCCCGTCTGGCCAACGGTCACGGCCTGCTCGCCAAGCTCGGCGAGCGTGGCGTTGCCGCGGAGGAACAGAAGCTCAATAACCATGGGAAGGTTAGTTCCAGTCAGAATCTCGACGTTGTCGACATCCTGGGCAATCATCATTGCCTGGTTGAACGGGGTACCACCAAGCAGGTCGGTAAAGACGAGCACGCCATCGCACTCCTCGCGCATGGCGGTAATAGCGGCGCGGAGATCCTCACCGTAGGAAGCAGCCTGGTCGCCCTCAAAAGGAACGACGGTAAAAGCGGGCTGGTCGCCAGCGACCATAGCGATAGCGCTTGCGAGGCCGGGTGCGAACTGTCCATGACCGGTAAGAATAAAGCCAACCATTCAAATTTCCCTTCCGAAGGTGTGTACGATCTGAGTCCGATGATGTTCGGAAGCCAACGGGCAATCGCCCTTAAAGCTTCTTGGAAAGCGTTCTTTGAGAACCAGTGGTCTCTCAACTGGTAGTAACCACGTGACGTGTTGTTGTCACTATATCACCACAGAAGAGGTTGCTTTCGTTGATTCAAACAGTAAAACGTTTTTGCACCGTTCACGGTAAAAAATCGACCGTTTACCGCTCGTTAACACTTCTACCTGCGGTTTTGAAACCGTATCGAAATACTTTGACGAAAGATCGGAACCTTTTCTGTGTCTAAACAACGCAGGGTGGCTAAAAATGGCGTGTAGAAAAATTGCAGGTCATTGTGAAGATTTGTGAATTGGTCTTTTTGACTTAATACCAGTAAGAACCAGTTTCGATATTATCGGTGAACGGTAGTTTTCGACCGTTCACCGGTTATTTGCAATCGTTTACGGCCGTTTTCCCGAATGAATTGAGGATACCCGATGAAGCACTTGCACGGGCGCAAGTCCTATCCTAGTGGTTTCGGTAACAAAATGCCCGCTAGAACGTTGTCGTTCTAGCGGGCTTAATCAGATATATCAGCTTCGCGCTCGGTAGCTCGGGCAAATCTTACGCAAACAGGCCGTAGATGCTGATGTTGGCCTTGGCGTACAGGGCGTTGGCATACTCGGTCCACTTGGAGCTGGCGCTCGAAGCCTGCGAAGAATACTGCTGGTAAGCAGTGTAATAGGCGGTCATGGCCTGCTTATAGGTGGCGCTATCGGCGGTAAAGGCATCATCGGCGAAGGCCTTAGCATAGGTGCCGTTCTCGTCCTTCCAGGTGCCCTTCGAGCTATCCCACTCGTCGCCGGCAAGGTTGATGATGTAGTCGGCGTAGTCCTTGCTCGCGGTCTCCTCGTTGCCGTCAGCAGGCTCGGTCGGAGCGGTCGGCATGCTTGCGGAGCTGTCGCCGACCTTCTTCTTGTAGAGCTTCTGCAGCGTCGCGGACTGGCGGACGATCTGCTTGGCCTGGTCCTTGGAGACGCCATACTGCTTGGCCATAGTATCGTAGTCCGAAGTGCCGATAGAATCCTCGGCGTACTTCTTCATCTCCTTAGAAGAGACGGTAATGCCCTCGTCCTCGGCAGCATCGAGCAGGATCTTGTTGCGCACGTAGGACAGGATGACGTCGGCGGAAGGAGCCGTGTAGTTACCATCGCTATCCTTGACGGTATCCAAGCTGTACTGGCTCTCGATGGCCTCGCGCGCGGTGATGTCGCTCTTCTTGCCGTTGTAGCTATAGCTTGCCACGGTCGAATCGAGCTGGTCCTCGGTCAGGGTCGACGAACCGACACCCTTGCCGCCAAAGCCGCCATTGCCAATAAAGAAGCCGACCACGGCAGCGATCACGACTGCGACCACAAAGGCGGCAATCATCGTCTTCTTGTGCTTGGATGCATGGTCGTCCGCGTCGGAGTCGTCCTCGTCTTGCTCCTCGGGCATGAGGTTCTCGTCGGCGGCGTCCGCGGCGATCTTTGCCTCCAGGCGAGCGTCCTCCTCCTCGGCGGTCGTGCCGGCAGCAATGTGCTCGGCAGACGTGCCGGCGACCAGGTCGATCTTCTCGTCCTCATCACCGTCGGGGCCTTCGCCGCGCTCGATGATCTGGATGCCGTCGATCTCGTCCTTCTCGTCCTTCTTTTGAATCAGACCCATATCAGTTACTCCTTGTTAGGAAACATAGTCCGCAATAGAATACGCCCGACAGAGCGCCGGGCGTATTGATTCTCAGGTTATACGCAAACACTTAAGTACTATTTAGGCGTTTGCAGCGTGCATACCTTAGACCAGGTGCGCGATAACGGCATCGGCAAAGGCCTGCGTGCCCACGGCGCCCTCAACGGAGCCGGTCTGGGCACGACGCACGTCGCCGGTAACCTGCTCGCCCTCGTCGAGCGTGGCAGAGACGGCGGCGCGAATGCGGTTGGCCGCATCGTTCTCGCCCAGGTGGTCGAGCATCATCGCAGCAGAGAGGATCTCGGCCGTGGGGTTGGCGATATCCTGGCCAGCGATATCAGGCGCAGAGCCGTGCGTTGCCTCAAAAATGGCGCAGTCGGCACCGATGTTGGAGCCGGGGGCCATCCCTAAGCCGCCCACCAGGCCGGCGCACAGGTCGCTCACGATGTCGCCGTACAGGTTGGGCAGCACCAGGACATCGAAGTCGTTGGGGTTCTGAACCAGGCCCATGCAGGTAGCGTCGACGATCTTGTCGTTGAACTCGATATCGGGATAGTTGGCGGCCACCTCGCGCGCCACGCGCAGGAACAGGCCGTCGGTCGCCTTCATGATGTTGGCCTTATGCACGGCCGTCACCTTTTTGCGGCCGCAGCGGCGGGCGTACTCAAAGGCGTACTCCACAATACGGCGGCTCTTGGCGATGGAGATGGGCTTAATTGAAATGGCGGAATCGGCGGCAAAGGTCTTCTGGCCCGAGCGCTCAACGAGCTGCGAGAGCTCCTCGACCTCGGCAGTGCCCTCATCGAACTCGATGCCGGCGTAGAGGTCCTCGGTGTTCTCGCGCACGATGACCAGGTCGACGTCGCGGAAGCGCGAGCCGTCGCCCGGCTGCGACAGGCAGGGGCGCACGCAGGCGTACAGGTCAAAATGCTTGCGCAGGGCGACGTTAACGCTGCGGAAACCCGTGCCGACCGGCGTGGTGATGGGACCCTTGATGGCAACCTTGGTCTCGGCGACCGCATCGAGCACGTGCTGGGGCAGCGGCGTGCCAAACTCGTCCATGACGCCGGCACCGGCCTCCTGGACGTTCCAATTGATCTGGACACCGGCGGCCTCGACCACGCGGCGCATGGCCCGCGTAATCTCGGGACCGATACCGTCACCGGGAATCAGGACTACATCGTGCGCCATAATCTGTTACTCCTCGTTTTCGGCGTCGTCAGATTTTTTAACGCTAGCACGCTTCTTCTTTTTGGAGAGATCCAAGTCAAAGCGTTTAACAAGCATTTCGCAAATCTCGCTCGAACGGGCTTTGAGATAGCTACCCTTGCCGTTCTCGGCATCGAACTTAAGGCGCAGCGCAAGCTTCTCGGCAACCTCGGCGTCGATCTCGCCCTGGCAAAACTCGTACAGGCAACCGAGCATGTCGCGATACTCAAGGTCGCCGTGGTAGCACTGGATGGCCTCGTCCAGGATGGGCCAAGCTTCGCGCGAACGCTCGACGCTCGTGGCACCCCACACGCACAGCAGGCGGAAGGCGGCATAGCGCAGCGTGGAAGAGATCTCGTCGAACAGTGCGGTCTCGGCGCCCTCAAAGGCATCGCCCAGCTGCTCGGGGCAGGTGGTGGCGAGCGCCGTCAGGGCATCGAGGGCCTCCCAGCGGGTCTGCGCCTCGGGGCGGTCGAGCGCCTCGATCAACGCGGGCACGCAGGGCACGACGCGCTGCGGATCGCGCTCGGCAAGCAGGTGCAGCACGCGGGCGGCAAACTGGCGGATGCGGCGCGTGGGGCAGCCGAGCTCCTGGACCAGTCGATCGACGGCGTTCTCGTTCTCCTCTGCCAGCTGGAGCTGTGCCAGCTCCTCGTCGGTGAGCTGTTCGTCTTTGTTTTCTGCCATAGTTACCTCTTCTTTTTATTTCTTGGCGTGCTTGCCAGCACCCTTGCTGTCATCGGTGACCGAGATGAGCTGTCGGTCGGCCGCGCCATTGCGACGTGCACGGCGGCGTTCCTCGGCATCGCCCGCGTCGGCGGCGGCTCGATGGGCCTTGTTGACGTTAAAAACCTCGTCGTGCTTGCGCCACGGGCCGACGGACTCGCCAAAGCTCATCTTAAGACCGGCGATAAAGCCGCCGAGCCAGCCGATCGGCGCAAACTGCACCAGCGGGAACAGCGAGAACACCCAGGTCAGCAGGACGACTGCCGCCGCTCCTGCAAAGTTGGCGATCCAGTAGTCGCGCTTGGTGATGACGCGCTTTTCGCACGCCCACTGGCCGCACAAAAAGCCGATGTAGATCGCAAAGAGAAAGAGCACCAGCGCAAGCACCACGAACGTCCAGCTCATGGGCGCTACTCCTCGTGATGGTGGCCGCAGCAGCACTCGTGGCCGTCATCATGGCCGTGGCCGCCGCAGCACTCGTGGTCCTCGCCGTGATGGTGGCCGCAACCGCACTCATGCTCGTCGCCGTGCTCGCCGCAACCGCAGCCGTCCTCGTGGGCACCGTGCTCCTCGGGGCGATACTGCGACCAGTCCAGACCGGCGGCGATGGCGTCGGCCTCCTCCTTGTAGAGGACCGTGATGGCCTGGGTACCCAGCTTGGCACCACCGATGGCGTCGAGCATGTCGTAGAGCGTAAAGGCCACGTCGGCGCCGGGCAGCGCGAGCTCGCGGTCATCGGCGTAGGCGAGCGCCAGACGCAGGTCCTTAATGAAGTGCTCGACCATAAAGCCGGGCTTGTAGTCGCCGTCGAGCGCCTTGGGGGCCAGGCTCTCCATGGCGCCGGACTTGCCGGTGCCGCCCAGGATCATCTGGCGGGTCTTCTCCAGGTCAAGGCCGCTCAGCTCGGCAAATGCCATGGCGTCGGCCATGCCGACCATGCAGGCGCCCAGCGACACCTGGTTGGCGAGCTTGGCAGCCTGGCCCTTGCCGGCGCCATCGAAGCAGCAGATGTTGGCCGCAAAGGTGGCAAGGATATCGCGGACCGGCGCGATGTCGTTCTCGGTGGCGCCCACGATAGCCGTGAGCGTGCCGGCGATAGCGCCCGACTCGCCGCCGGTGACGGGGCAGTCAAACGCCATGCGGCCGGAAACCTGGGCGGCCTCGGCAATGTCACGCGCCAGCTCGGGCGAGCTCGTGGTGAGGTCGATCAGCACCGCGCCGGGCTTGGTGCACGCGAGCAGGCCGTCGCCCGCCAGGTAGAGCTCCTCGACCTCGGAGGGATAGCCCACCATGGTAAAGACGACGTCGGCGTTCGCCGCGGCATCTGCCGGCGTATCGGCCCAGACGGCGCCGCGCTCAACGAGCGCTGCGGCCTTGGACTTGGTGCGGTTGTTGACCGTGACGGGATAGCCGGCGTCCAGGATGTGGCCGGCGATGGGGGCACCCATGATTCCGGTGCCGATAAATGCGACGGAGAGCTTGTTTGCCATGAAACCTTTCCTTTTGGGTTGGGTGTTGTTACCAGGTTGAATACTCAGCGCCAGCGCTTGAGCTGCGAGGCGCCCGTGGTCGTAGCGCCTGTCTACTCGCCGCGCACACGGCGCGCGATGCGGTCGGAAAGCGAGGCTTTCTCGGCGCGGTTCTTGCCCCAAAACGCAAGTGCCACCATGCCGGGCCCCACGTGCGAGCCGATGGTAGGACCGACGGAACTACGGATAATCGTGACGTCGGCGCAGCCCTCCTCCTTGCGAACGGCAGCCTCGAGCCAGTCGCCGTCCTTTTCGGCATCGGCCGTCATGATGGCGATGGGCATAGTGCGATCGGGCACGTAGTTCTCACGGAACGACTTGAGGATGGACTTGAGCGCCTTCTTGCGGCCGCGGGTGACGCCGATCAGCGACAGCGAGCCGGCCAGGTCGTAGGAGAGCTCGGGCTTGACATCGAGCTTAGCCGTGAGTTGCGCCGCCGCGGGCGGAATGCGACCGCCGGCAGCCAGCGCGTCAAAGCTCTCGAGCGTAAAGTAACCGTGGACATAGGTCTTGGCCTCGTTTGCCCAGTCGACCAGCTGCTTGGCGGTCAGTCCCGCCGAACGCTGGCGCACGGCCTCGAGCGCCAAGAGCTCGCCGGTCGCACAGGGCAGGGCGTTGTCGACCACGTACAGCTCAAAATCGGGATACTCGGCGCGCACGGCGTCCGCCGCCTGGCACGCGGAGTTGTAGCTCGACGACAGCGCCGAGGTAAAGCACAGGTAGACCGTAGGCGTGCCCTCTTTGGCGCACTCGGTAAAGAACTCGATATAGCGACCGAGCGACACGGCAGAGGTAGACACGCGAGCGCCGGCGCGCATGCGGTCGTAGAACTCCTTAGGGCTGATGCTCGACCAGATATCGTCCGTGCGTTCCTCGCCATCGATGATAAAGGGGAAGCCCAAGATATCGACATCGAGGTTCGCGGCAACCTCGGGGCTAAAGTCGCAGCAGGTATCGACGACGATGCGGCAGCGGTCAGAATGGCCGGTAGATGCAGCCTTGTCCATCAAAGCGACTCCTTACGTAAAAAAGGCGGCCATCCGCATGGGATGACCGCCGGCCGTTAACTCATGCAAGTTAACGTATTTTACTCGTCAAGTGTTTCGATACGGGGCTTGATGATGCCATATCCACCATTCTTACGGTGATACACCACATTGATGAGGCCAGTCGTCGCGTTCTCGAACACGTAGAAGTCGTGACCGAGCAAATCGGTCTGCACCAGCGCCTGCTCCTCAGTCATCGGGGTGACATCGATGACCTTCTCGCGGACGAGCAGGTCGTCCTCCTCCTCGGGCAGCAGCAGGTCGGCCAGATCCTCGACGCGCTCGACCGGCGCGACATCCGCTGCGCTGGCACCGCCCTGGCGGTTGTCCACGACCTTGGTCTTGAACTTGCGCAGCTGGCGGGTGACCTTATCGGCGGAGAGGTCGATGGCAGCGTACATATCTGCACCGTGCTCGGCAACGCGAATCACCGAACCGCGGGCACGAACCGTAACCTCGACGATTGCCGGGTTGGGGTTCGAGGGGTTCTTCTCATAGCGAAGCACGACGTCGACTGTCATGGGCTCGATATCGAAAACCTTGAGCGCCTCGCCGATCTTCTCGTCCACATGCGCACGCAGAGCATCGGTTACCGTCGTCTTGCGTCCAGAAACCTTGATATCCATACGTGGCTCCAATCTGCCTCGGGGACTTACTGTACTGGCTATGTACCCATTGCCGTGCATTTAATCACGCGGATTCCCAAAGACCCGAATAACGATTGCTTGATACCGCATACCGAAGTCTCGCACTTTTCCGTGGCAAAGTGCGCTATAGGAGGGAGCCGGCGACTTTGTATTTGGTCCCGAAAATTGGCTTTGACCTGCTGGTTTTATAGAGATGAAAAAGCCGGGCTCCCCTATTGGGGACGCCCGGCAGTGCGTGTTGAAACCGTGAAGAGGCATCTCTCCTAGCGCATAGGAGACGCCACCCCTAGCAATAACTAGCTATTAAGCTTGTTAATGTCGTCGTCGGTGATGGTGTCTTCCTGGCTGGACGATTTGTCTTCGGAGGATGCGGTCTCATTGTTGGAATCGGAGGATTCGCTGCCGGAGGATGTGGTCTCGCTGGACTCAGAGTCGCCCGGCTGCACGTTAGCGCCCGAAACCGTCTTAGTGGTGAGGTCGTAGGGCATCGTGCCGTACCAGACGCAGTGGACCGCCTCGAGCGTGCCGTCGGCCGTAATACCGTCGAGGGCATCGCTCACGGCACGACACAGTTCGTCATTGGACGAAAGGCCTGCAACACCAAGCGTCGAGGGCGCCTCGAGCGCACCGACATAGGAGATCTCGCTCATCAGGCGCGCAAGGTAACCGCCAGCCGTGGAGTCGCAGATCACATAGTCGACCTCGCCGGACTCGAGCGCCTCAAAGCACTCGTTGATGTTGGAGTAAGTCTTTTGGTTGGCGGTGATGCTCTGCTTAGCAAGCGCCTCCTGCGAGGCCGAGGACATCTGGATACCCAGAGTAGACGTGTTAAGGGTATCGGTGGAAACGCTCAGCGACCCACCATCGCTGGTTTTACCGAACACGGAAGCGGCATCGTACAGGCACGTGCCGAGCGAGCTAACGTCCCCATCCGTGGAGTTGATCTCGCCGATAAAGATATCAGCCTTTTTGTCACCGAGCGCGGAACCTGCCGAGGACGCATCGACAAAGGCGACCTTAAGGCCCATGCGGCTTGCGAGGGCGCGGGCAGCGTCGACTGCATACCCCGTGAGCTCGCCGTCAGCGCCCTGCATGGCCTGCGGCGCATCGGAGGTATCGAGGGCGACCGTCAGGGTTCCGGGAGTGACCAGGGCATCGTCCGACACCGCCGGCGTGACAGTCTCGTACTCGATCTGGTCGATCGTGGGAGTTGTGAACGTAGACAGCGGGTTGAACGCGCATCCGCTCAGGCCCAAAACGGCGATGACCGCTGCGGTCCCAGCACCTAACCGAGCCGCGTGCATCAAGCTGCCCCTCACCATGTCCACTACCCTGCCTTCTGTGTCGTATACGATCCGTGCGTTGCGCGGAATATCAGATTGTTCCCACCAGCTGACCTGGTATTTGACCCCACACTTGCGCACCGGGGTGTTTGCTCGGGAGGCCGCAGCCACCTTCACGACTGGCCCGCTCGCCCGCGAGGCGGTATTGCCCCAAAGAAAGTAGAACGGACGGTGCGGCTTACATCTAGGACGCGCCATGATCGCGCCGCGCGCACGCGGTCGCTTACGTGGATCCCTTTGACCGCGTCTGTCTTGGACTAGGACGGGCATTTCGTCCGTCCGCAACCACAGCCTGGTAGGAACGTAGCGCATTATAGCTAAGTTCAAGCTATAGTTTAAGGTTAGGGGCGTCATTCGCATCGCGAGTACAGATTTCGCAGGTCGGAGTGGGCTATTCGTGCCCCTGTGAAGCCCGGAGCTCCCCCTATGGGGAGCTCCGGGGCACCCTTCCTAGGGTGCTGTGGCCAAAAAATGGCAAATATGAGTACTGTCACCAATTTAGTAACAGGCATTTTTGGCCTCTCGGACAGATTATGCGCTCAGTGTCGCCAACCTGATGCTTAGTTATTCTACATTTGTTTATTATCTTCTTACTTTATGACGCCTCCGAGTCCTATATTCCTTGATTTTGCTGTTACTGATTTAGTGACAGTACTCATATTTGCCATATTTTGGCCAGGGCATATGATTAACCCCCTATTTTCGACGTGAATTAGACCGGCTTAAGCCCAAAACACGCCCGCAGCGCGTTAAGCAACGCCTCTTGCTTCTTCCTGCGGGCATCGACACGATTCCGGTACCGCTTTCGCATGCGCTGGTGGATGCGCCATGCGAGCACTTCCATCGCTTCCATGTCACAGAGCATTTCGTTGTTGACCGTCGCGACCTCGATTCCCATAGTAATCAAGCCCGTGTTGCGTTTTTCATCATGGATACGTCCCTTCCGGGAGGAATGGCCCAGCTCACCGTTGTATTCAAGGTCAAACCGGGCTGTTTCCTGATACGCATCGCAAATTGCATGCGGCATCCTTGAGATTGCCTGCGCGCGGTCATCGAACTCGATCTTGTAGTCGGTCTTAAAAGGACCGCAGGCAAATCCGCCATAGGAAAACGGTAGTGAAAACAGGGCGAGCATGATGCACTCCATGGGCGAGCGCAGGTTTTCTGACAGATAGGGACACAGACGCTGCAATTGTTTGGCCACATTCCCCTTGCATGCCGCAAGGTAATCTGCCAGGCGATCGGGTGTCAGCACCGGCGAGACTTCAAAGTAGCCCACGTCTGCCGGTTGGTCCTTGTCCTTTGCAAGTCTATTCGCAACAGACGAGGTGTAGGGAGGCAGATACTTCCCGCGATCGCTCAGTGAAATCTTAGAACACAGTTCCTGGGCCAGGGCAAACGCCTGGATACAGCCGACCTCGCGGGCGACGGCAACACAAAGGGCCTCGGGAGATAGGCTGTACACCCCCGGTTCCACCTCTAGAATCGAGCCGGCAGGCAACCCGGAACACACGGACCAGCCCACGCCAGGAATGCGGCGGCGCTGCGCCGCAGATCCCACCAGCAAGCACAGATCTTCTTGCACCTCGCCGCTTTTGGCTCCAATTCGCACCAGGTCGGGAAGATAGATATCCTCGGTCGAAGGCGATGACGCACACAGCACGCGGCGCTCCTCATCGGGCTCAAGGTCCTTCCAGCCGATGCAGCCCATCTGCCGGCGCTCGGCTCGAATCATACGCAACGCCGAGGCACCCGTCAGGATCACGGAAGCGGCTAGCTGCTCTTTTGTCGGCTTGTTGCATTGCCTGATTGTTACCGCCACATGAATCACCCCTACCAAACGCGTGCGAGAGCGAGGCCATCAACGGCCGCGGCACCGGCGCGCTTGAGTTCCGCCGAAGCTGCCGCCATCGTCGCACCCGTGGTGATAACGTCGTCGATAAGCAGCAGGCGGCGGCCCCGCACGTCCTCAACGGTCTCGTACATGCCTCGGGCGCGTTCACGGCGTTCTTCACGGCCGAGTTCACGCTGGTCGCCATGGCCGTACTTAACGAGGGCATCGAGCAACGGAACACCCGACAGCTCGCAAAATGGGCGCGCGATGGCCTCCATATGATCGAAGCCGCGTCGCCGAAACGCCGCCGCCGTCGCGGGCACAAACACCACTGCATCGGCGCCGGACAACACACCGCCTAAGCGTTCGGGCGCCGCGACCTGGGCATGTAAGGCGGTGTCGTATAGCAGCTCTGCCAGATACGGCGCCAGGCGTCGCTCGCCCGCGTCTTTGTACGCTTTAATGATCCGCGGCAGCGGATGCGCGTAAACGGCACATGCCAGGCACCGGTCGAGTGCTTCGGCCATCGCCGAGGACGAACCCTCGACCGAGCACTCGGTGCACAGCAAGTCTCCAAACGGGGCGCCGCATCGAGTGCAGCTATGCCGCGGGTCGATGAGCGCAAGCGCCGCCAAGCAGTCTTGGCAAATAAGCGCGCCGGAGCGCTCGCAGCCGGCGCATCGCGTGGGCGACAACGCCTCAAGCGCCTCGTGCGCCGCCCGCTCGGCAAACGGTAGCAATTCGTCCGCAAACGGCAGAATGCCGGCACCTTGCAGGCATCCCAACACATTCAAATGTCTCTTCACGACACAACCCTCCCTACGCTCGGTCGCAGGGAGGGTTGTTGATTCAGCGCTATGGTACCCCGACGCGTTTGGGGTCAGGCAGGTTAAATCCGCTCGCGGGCGTTATTCGCCGGTAGGCGGTTGTGGTGCAGACGAAGACGGGGTCGAACCCTCGCCACCATCTTGACGCGGCTTGCGGGAACGACGACGGCGACGGCGCTTCTGGCCCTGGTCGGCCGAACCCTCGCCACCACGATCTTCGCGCGACTCGCGTTCGTCGCGAGCAGCGCCGCGCGCGGCCTTGGCAGCCGCCCCTCCGCCATCTCCAGGGCGACGACGTGTGACCTTGACCTCGCCATCCGAGACCTGATCGGCCACGGAGGGCACTGAAGGCTTCTGCTGCGCGCCCGAGGAATGGCGACGGCGCGGACGCGGCGCGCGCTCCTCCTCGCCACGTGACTTGCCGCCCTTGTCGACAGGCGCATCGGAGGCCGAGGGACCCTTGGAAGCGGCACCGGCCTCGCGAGCAGCTGCGGCGCGGAAGGCGTCCTCGCGCTCCTCGCTCGACAGATGACGGCGGCGGCGACGTGTGGGGTTCATGCCACCGCCGCGATTCTGCTGCTGGGGTTGCTGAACCTCGCGCTCGCGAGAGGCGTTCTTGCCCGCGGCTGCAGCCTCGGTAGCATCACCCGAGCCCGCGCGCTTGCGACGACGACGGCCACCGGCGGCCTCCTCGGCCTCAGGCGTTGCGGCATTGCCACGGCCCTTTCCGCGGCCACGACCCTCGCCCTGACCCTGACCGGCACGGGTATCGGCGTCCGCATCGCGACGGCGGCGCTTGGGCATCGTCGTCCCCGCCAGACGGTCGGCGCTCGACAGGCCATCGCCCACGTCGACGCCGTTCTCGCGGTCGAGCTCCATAAGCGCCAGGCGCATCTCGGGCGACTCGATGCGCTCGAGCACGTCACGCGTCACGCAGTCGGGGCGGCAGTTACAGCCCTGCTCGGCGGCCTTCTTTTTGCAGCCCTCAGAGCACGTCATATCGGCCAAGTTGACCTTAAAGACCTTGCCGTTCTCCAGACGCAACACCAGCTGCTCGCGCGGCGTGTCATATTCCTGGATACGCGCCTTGCCGAGCGGCGTATCGATGAGCGTCTTCTTTTTGGGCGCACGGCTCTTAAAGTCCTTGTAGGCCTCGAACTCATAGCGCAGGCAGCACATCAGGCGGCCGCACACGCCGCTGATTTTGGACGAGTTGAGCGGCAGGTCCTGCTCTTTTGCCATGCGGATCGAGACGGGCTCAAACTGTCCGCCAAAGCGCGTGCAGCAGAGCTCCTGTCCGCATTGGGCATAGCCGCCCACCAGGCGGGTCTCGTCACGCACGCCGATCTGGCGCATGTCGACGCGAATGTGCAGCGTCGAGGACAGGTCCTTGACGAGCTGACGAAAATCGACGCGCTCCTCGGCCGCAAAGTAGAACACGGCCTTCTCGCCGCCAAACAGGTACTCGACGCCGACCGGCTTCATCTCGAGGTCGAGCTCCTTGACCAGGCGGCGGAAGTCGACCATGGCCTCGTCGCCCTGGATGGCCAGGTCGTCGGCAAGCTGCAGGTCGATGTCGCTCGCCACGCGCAGCACGGGCTTGAGCGGCTGACCGATCTCGTCTTGCGGCACCTCGAAGGGATCGGCCGTGACCAGGCCGATCTCGGTTCCGCGCTCGGTGGAGCAAATGGCATAATCGGCCTCGAGGATATCCAAATCCTGCGGATCGAACCACAGGTCGCGCGAGGCGTAGGTAAACTTAACGGGTACGACTAACGGCATTTCAGTGCCTTCCTGATATCGAACAGCATGACCTCGATGGCCAGCTGAGGAGTAACGTTTCTGGCAATGTTGCGCTCGGCGGTCGCGACTGCCTCGAGCGCCCGCGTGGCACCCGCAACATTGGTCGCGGCGGCAAGCCGCCCGATCGTGTCGCGCACGTCCTCGTTCACTACGTCGGCTGCCTCGTCCTGAAGCGTCAGCAGCACGTCGCGCATAAGCGTCCGCGCGCTCGCCAGCGCTTCCATGATACCCGAACGCTCGCGCGCGTTGAGTTCGCGCTTGTTGCGGTCCTCAAGCTGCTTCAATGCTCCACGCGACAGGTAATCGGCGTTTTGCTCGAGCACCTTTTCCTGCGTGGACTTGACCTCGGCGAGCGGCGCCTTAACGGCGACGATGAGCGACTTGGCGCGGCTGAGCACGTCGGCCTCGTCGGCGGCGATGAGCGAATCGATGGCACGGACCATCTGGCGGCGAGCATCCTGGCGCTCGGCGCTCTTGAGGAACTCGATGCCACGCGTGGGGCTTCCCGCTACGGCGACGGCTATGCGGCAACGCGCAGGGTCCTGGCCGGTGGCGCGACTCACGGCACGCGCGGCCACGGCGGGCGACACCAGCCGAAACGGCACGCACTGGCAGCGGCTCACGATGGTGGGCAACATCACGTCTGCCGAGGTGCCCAGCAAGATGAACATGACGCCCTCAGGCGGCTCCTCGAGTGTTTTGAGCAGCGCGTTGGCGGTGTTGGCGCGCAGCTGCTCGGCACGGTCGATGATGTAGACCTTGGCCTTGGCACGGATGGACGCCAGGGGCACGTCGTCGAGTAGTTCGCGGGTCTGGGCGATGAGGTAGCCCGTGGCGCTCTCGGGCGTGTAATAGTGCACGTCGGGATGCGTATGGCGCGCGACGCGCACGCAGCTGTCGCATGCGCCGCAGCCGTCCTGCTCGCACAGGAAGGCTTGGGCGAGCGCCCACGCGGCGTCGAGCTTGCCCGCGCCGGGCGCGCCCAAAAACAGGTAGGCGTGCGATGCGCGACCGCTGGCGACGGCGTTGGTCAAAAAGTCGCGCACGCGCTCTTGGGTATCGAGCTTGGCGAGCAAGCTTGTCTGCGCGGGGGCCATGCTACTCGGCCTCCTGGGCAAGCGCGGCGGCGACGGCGTCCTGGGAAATATCGAGGCCGTAGGCACGAACCTGCTCGACCGTCTTCTCGAAGACTTCCTCGATGGTCGCGGTGGCGTCGATGAGCTTTACGCGGTTTGGCTCCTCGGCGGCAATTGCGCAAAAGCCCTGGTAGACACGCTCTTGGAATGCCATGCCCTTTGCCTCCATGCGATCTGCCGCACCACGGGCCGCCATGCGCAGCGCCGCCTGCTCGGGCGTGATGTGGTAGACGAGTGTGAGCGCCGGGTGCGTACCCGCGACGGCCAGGTTGTTGGCATCTCGCACCATCTGGCGATCAAGGCCGTCGGCAAATGCCTGATAGCAGGTTGTGGAATCGTAGAAGCGGTCGCACAGGACCACCCTGCCGGCAGCAAGGGCGGGCGCGATGACCTCGTGCACCAACTGAGCGCGTGCCGCCTCGTAGAGCAACAACTCGCAGGTGTCGCCCATCGCTGTATTGGCGGGGTCGAGCAGCAGAGCACGGATCTTTTCGCTGATGGCGGTACCGCCCGGCTCGCGCAGGCTCACAACCTGGTGGCCAGCGAGTTCGAGCGCGCGGGCAAGCAAGCGCGCCTGCGTGGACTTGCCGGCGCCATCGACGCCCTCGAGCGTGATAAAGCTATGTTGAGCGGGCTCAAAAGCCATGGGCGCAGCCCCTTCCTACAAGGCGCGTAAATGCGAGTTATAGCAACCAAGCCATGATACCCCAGTGCTCGGCGCGTCCCCAATGGCTAAAGGCGCCTTTCCAAAGTTGCGGTGAAATAGGGACTGATTGAAGCTCTGAGACCGCCAAACAGTCCCTATTTCACCGCAACTTATGATGGGGAATTTTGGATGCTGGGTATAATCGTCGTATTGCATTGAAATGTGGCGAAAGGAGTGGCAATGTCTCGGTATTGCGCCTCGTGCGGCAAGCTTCTTGCAGATGATGCCAAGTTCTGCACCTCATGCGGTGCACCCGTTGAGCAAACAGCCGCAAGCGATAGCCAGCCCGCTTTTGAGCAGACCGGCTCCCTTGATACGCCGCAAGCCAAGGCGGATGACTCCCTCGCCTATAGCCCCGACCCTGCCGCAAGGACCGAGGCCGTCGAGACCACGCAGCGCATACCCGTCGCGAGCGGCTCGCCCCAACAGCAGCCGGCTCCCGCATACGCGCCCGCTTCGCCACAGACCCCCGCTCCCAAAAAGAGCGGCACCGGGCCGCTTATCGCCGTTATTGTTGTGCTGGTGGCGATCATCATCGCCCTGGTCGTTTTCTTTGTGATCAAGCCTTTCGACAACGCCGCCACGCAGACGACTGCCGCGGTAGCTAAGCTGCACCATGACGTCGACGACGATGACCTAAAGCCTCTCGGCGATCCCAACAGCCTGTACGACGATGATGACGATGACGACGAGGATGGCGGCGAAGCAACGCTCTCCGAGCAGAACCTCTACCGTCGCCTGAGCGAATACTACGACCTGCTCGAAGATCTCGACAGCCAGGTCCGTGGCTGCGCGCAGAACTTCAACGGCAACTATCTGGAAGAGGATCGAACCACCCGTCAAAATCTCGCCGACGTCGCCGAGCGCACGGAGGACACCATCGAGCAGTATTACGACATCGTCGAGGACCTGGACGTCCCGACGAGCTCCAAGAACTACAGCTCCTGGAAGGACATCATCGCCCTGTACGACGACCTGGATCACCGCATTGACGCAATCTGTGATGCCTGGGAGATCAGCCTGAAATACGCCAAGCCTGCGGACCACAAGAATGAGATCGTGGCGCCGCTGTCGCGCGACAACGTGGCGGGCACCAATGACAATAAGTACCGCCTAGACTTTGAGGAGCGCTATCCCGGCGCCAAGCCTGTCGAGGTGAACTAGCGCTTTGTCGTTCCCGAGCCTGCAGTTAGGGACGTTCCTAAACTGCCGGCAGAAAAGGAACGTCCCTAACTGCCGGTCAAAAAAACGAGCGAGGATCGCGGGGTCCTTGCTCGTTTTTTAGGGCAATGTTTCGACTGCGCCGCTACTTGTCGGTGGCCGCTTTCTTGGCAGTCGATTTCTTCGCGGTCGTCTTCTTGGCGGCAGTGGCTTTCTTAGCCGTCGTCTTTTTGGCCGCCGTTGTCTTCTTCGCCGTGCTCGCCTTGGTTGTGGTCTTGCGGCCGCGGGCCGGCTTTTTCTCCTTGGTCGGGCAGTCCATGTTGACGCAAATGCGCCACGGGCCGCGCGCCGTGTTGACCACCACGATGGGGGCACCGCACTCGGGGCAGGTCTCACCCGTCGCCTCGAGCTTACCGCGCGCCGGCAGCGGATAGCTCACGCCGCAGTCATCGTAGTTGGTGCAGCGGATAAAGCGCTTGCCGCTCTTTTCGCTCTTGTGCGCGATCAGATCGCCATGGCGTCCGGCTTCGGCGCACACCTTGCACTCGCCCACCTTAAGGTCGGGCTCGTAGTTGGTGGGGCACGTCGGGTTCACGCAGACCTCGAAGGCTTTCTGGCGGAACGGCTGGCACTTAATGCGCGGCGCGCCGCATTCGGGGCACACGGCGGCCTCGCCCTCGAGCGGGCTCACCTTGACACCGCTCGGCACCGGATAGGTCACGTCGCAGTCGGGCCAGCCCATGCAGCCAATGAAGCTGCCGCGGGTCTTGGCACTCGTCTTCATAACCAGATCCTTGCCGCACTTGGGGCAGGCGCCCACGCGTGCATCGGCCGTGACGGCGTCGCTGATAGCGTCGCCCAGCTCCTGCGTATGCTTGAGCAGCTCGTCGAGCACGCCGGCCAGCAGCGCGCGCGAGTGCGTCACGACATGCTCTTCGGTGTCCTCGCCGCGCTCGACGCGAGTCATGTCGCCGTCGAGCTCGCTGGTCATATCGGGGCTCGTGATGCGCGGGGCAAACTGCGACAGCGCGTCGATGATGGCGATGCCCAGCTGGCTCGGCTCAACGGGATCATTTTTGAGATAGCGCACGGCATACAGGCGCTCGATGATGCTCGCGCGCGTGGACTTGGTGCCCAGGCCGCGCTTTTCCATCTCCTGCACGAGCTTGCCCTGGCTGTAGCGCGCGGGCGGCTCGGTCTGCTTGGCCTCGAGCTTAATGTCGAACACGTCGACCGTGTCGCCCTGCTCAAGCGGCGGCATCTGCTCGTCGCGCTTGAGACCGTACGGGTAGGCCTCGCGGAAGCCCGGGGTCACGAGCACGTCGCCCGAAGCCACGAACGGCTCACCGTTCACGTCGAGCTCGAGCTTGGTGTTCTCGATGGTCGCGGGACCCATGAGCGTCGCCAGGAAGCGACGGGCGATGAGGTCGTAGAGCTTGCGCTGGCCGCCATCGAGCGTGGACGGATCGCCCTCGCCCGTGGGGTAGATAGGCGGGTGGTCGGTGGTCTCGACTTTACCGCGCGTGGGCTTCATGGGGCCGGCGAGTACCTTTTTGCACACGGGCGCCAGCGCCGGGTTGATCTTTGCCAGGTCGCTCACCACGGCGCCCAGATCGAGCGTCGCGGGGTACACGGTGTTGTCGACACGCGGATAGCTGATGAGGCCCGCCATGTAGAGGGACTCGGCGATGCGCATCGTACGCGCAGGCGAGATGCCCTCGGCCGCGGCGGCAGCCTGCAGCGAGGTCGTCGCAAACGGCGTGGGCGGCTGCTGCTTGCGGGAGCGCTTGGTCACCGCGGCGACGGTTGCCGTCGTAGCGCCGTCGACGTGGCCGTACGCCGTCTCGGCAGCATCTTTGTCGGTAAAACGTGTCGTCTTGTGCGCAATCTTAAAGCGGTCATCCTCGGCAGCACCCTGAGCGGCACCCATGCCGCGAATCTGCCAATAGTCCTCGGGCACAAACGCCATGCGTTCGCGTTCGCGCTCGACCACCAGGGCGAGCGTCGGAGTCTGCACGCGGCCGGCGGAGCGCACGTTGCCAAAGCCGCCAAACTTGGCGAGCGTCAGGTAGCGCGTGAGCACCGCGCCCCAAATGAGGTCGATGTGCTGGCGGCTCTCGCCGGCGTCGGCCAGATTCTGGTCGAGCGAGACAAGATTATCGAAGGCCTGCGTAATCTCGGCCTTGGTAAACGAAGAATACTGGGCGCGGGCGACCGGCAAGTCGGGCGCAACCTCGCGCACCTTGTTGAGGGCGTCCGAACCGATCAGTTCGCCCTCGCGGTCGAAGTCCGTGGCGATAATGACGCTGTCGGACTTCTTGGCAAGGTTCTTGAGCGAGCGGATGAGCTCCTTCTCGGCCGGAAGCTTAATGACGGGCGCCCAGGTGAGATAGGGCAGGCTCTCGAGCTTCCAGCCCTTGATGGAAATGCCATCGGCAAGGAACGGCTTGCGCTTGGTGTCGTACGGCGGGCGGGCCAGGCCATCGGGCATATCGGCCGGCAGCATTTCGCCGTCCTCCGTGACCGAATACCAGCCCAACTTTTTATCGAACAGCACACTGTCGCAAAAATCGGGTGCCAGGATGTGACCGGCAAGGCCGATCGTCACGCACTCCTCGCCCTTCCACTCAAAACGGTAGATGGCGGTGTTGTACACCTTGTCCTTTTTGGGCTTGCCCGTGGACAGACGCTCGGCGATCTGACGCGCGGCGTCGTTTTTCTCAGCGATGATGAGCTTCAAAAGAGGCTCCTATCTCGTGTGTCTGCGGCTGCGCCCGCCCTCTTGGCGGCCGACTTACGCCCTTGCTTGCTCAATCTGCCCGATGAGCCAATCGCACCAGGCATCCATGCCCTCGCCCTTGCGCGCGCTCACGGCAAACCGCGGCGCCTGCGGATTGAGGTCATCGAGTGTCTTAGTATACCTATCCATGTCAAAATCGAAAGCCGGGGCCACGTCGACCTTATTGAGCAGCTGCGCGCCGGCGTGCTGGAAGATGCCCGGGTACTTGATGGGCTTGTCGTCGCCCTCGGGCACCGAGAGGATCATGATGGACAGGTTCTCGCCCAGGTCAAAGTCGACCGGGCAGACCAGGTTACCCACATTTTCGATAAAGATGACGTCGATGTTCTCCAGACCGACGGCCTGGTCGAAGGCGTCGACGGCCTCCATGATCATGTTGCCCTCGAGGTGGCACAGGCCGCCCGTGTTGATCTGGATGGCGGGCATGCCGGCTTCCTTCATGGTGATGGCGTCGACGTCCGAGGCGATATCGCCCTCGATAACGGCACAGCGCAGGCTGGCTTTGTCACGCAGGCGCTCGTTGGTGCCCAGAATCGTGGTGGTCTTACCCGAGCCAGGGCTCGACAGCACATTGATCACGTAGGTGTTCGTCTGCTCAAACCGCTGACGCAGCTGATCTGCCAGGCGCTCGTTGCGCGACAGAATCGGCGACGCGATATCAATCGTTTTCTCGGCCATACTTAGCGCTCCTTACTTTGGCCCTTTTATACCCCATCGCTAGATGGCGAGCGTGCTAATCGTCGTGGGTCTCGATCTCGATACTTGCGATGTCGAGTTCGCGGCCATGCAGCAGACGCACGTTGGCACCGCCACATTGGGGACAACGGCAATGGAAACGGTCGTGCTCAAAGACCTCACCGCAGTCCAGACACTCGCTTTGTGGATGGACTTCCTCCACGGCAAGCTCGCAGCCGCGCGTGAGCGGGTCCTCATCGCGAAACGTCTCCCACGCAAAGTCAAGCGCCTCGCGCACAACCTCGGTCATATCCCCGATACGCAGCGTTACCAAAACGGCGCGCGAGGCCCCCGCCCCACGCGCCGCGCGAATCACTGTATCGAGTATGCCGTTGACAATGCCAACCTCGTGCATACCGATTTACTCCTCGTCGTCCTCGTCGTCCGAGAACAGGTCCAGACGGCTCACGAACAGGCCCTCCTTGCCCTCGCGCGCGGTAATGACCACGCGAGCGATGGCGAGCGAAATCTCGTAGAGCGAGAGCAGGGCGCCATACATGAGACCCAGCGTAACGGGCGAGCCGTCGGGCGTAATCACAGCCGAGCCCACAAGCAGGCCTACGTACACGTAGCGCCAGGCGCTGCGGAAGGCCGCATAGGACACGATGTGAAAGACGGACAGATAGAAGATGATGAGCGGCAGCTCAAACGCCACACCAAAGCCGATCATAAAGAGCAGCTCCATGTTGACGTAGTTCTCCAGGTCGGGCAGCGCGGTTGCGACGGCCGAGGTCTCGCCGATGAGCCACTCAAAGCCCGCCGGAATAATGACGAAGTAGCAGAAGATGGCGCCCAGGAAGAACAGCACCGTCGAGGCGAGCACCGTGGGTACGACCCATTTGCGCTCGTTGGGGCGCAGTGCCGGCAGGAAAAATGCCAGGATCTGCCAGATGATCATGGGCGTGCACATGACCACGGCCATCTTGATGGCCAGCGAGAAGCGCAGTCCAAAGCCGCCGAGCGTGGTGGTGATGTAGAACTTACCGTCCGGCACAAACGAGCGGATGGGATCCTCGAGGATATCGAGCACCACGGGCGTGGCAAAGTACAGCACGATGGCGGCGGCAAACACCGACACGACCACGATGGTCAGGCGGCGACGGAGCTCTCCCAGGTGATCGAAGAGCGGCATACGCGCAGGTCCGATCGGCATTACTCATCGCCTCCCTTCGGGGCATCGGCGGCAGCAGTCTCGGCAGCGTCCTCGGCCTCGAGCTCGCGAGCGAGCTGGTCGACGACAGCCTTGCGCTTGCGGGGACGGCGGGCGTAGAGGTCAGCCGTCGTGGGCTCTGCCGGCTCGGGCTCGGGCTCTGCAGCAGGCTCGGGCTCGACGGCAGTAGCAGGCTCTGTACCCTCGGCCTCATCAACAGCGCCTTCGCCCTCAGCAGCACCCTCGCTTGCGGCCTTCTCGGCAGCAAGACGGGCGCGACGCTCGGCAAAGGTCTCCTTCTTGGCGGGCGCTGCCGTCTCGGCGGCATCCTCGTCCGCATCGGAATCGTCGTCGGTCGCAGCAGTCTTCTTGGGCTTGACCGGGGCCGACGCGGCCTCGCTCACCGGATCGATAATCTCGGACTGAACAACGGCCGTCATCTTTTCCTGCGTCTCGCGGAACTGACGGATGGCACGGCCGATCGTGCGGCCCATCTGCGGGAGCTTATCCGGGCCAAACAGCAAAAAGCCGAAGACCACGATGATCGCGAGCTCACCCTCTCCAATACCAAACACACATACCTCCAAGGCTCGATGTGAGTCGAGCCCGCACCGCGCCATTCGGCCGGAACTCGTCTATTCATTCGGTCAAGTATAGCGCCCGGACGCCAAAACGTCCGAGCGCATCACAAACATATGCCAAACGGCACGCCCTTTTGGGGGCAAAGATTATGCAGCGGTGATCGAAATCTCCTGGTCGACACCCAACAGCTGAACCACGCGCATCACCGGGGGCTGCACGTTGACGCAGCTAAAACGCTTACCATGATCAGCTGCGTGGTGTGCGGCGCCCACAAGCACGCCAATGCCTGTCGAATCGATGTAGCTCACCTGGGCAAAATCGAGCTCAACGGCCTCAGTGGGCTGCTCGAGCGCCAGGTCGATGGCATTGCGCAGGCTATCGGCGTTAGAGATATCGATCTCACCGGTCACCTTAATGGTGTAGAGCTCTGGCGTGGGGTTGGTGGAAATACCCAAATCCATGTATACGCTCCTTTACGTATCGAAAGTGCGGATAGTACTAGGCGCGGACTTGCGGGGCCCTACGCGTTAGGCGCGCTCGGTACGCGCAAGCTCGGCAGCGACGAGCTTGACAGCCAGCACCAGCACATCGAGCGCAGCCTCCAGGTCCTCGACCGTGGGATAGCTCGGCGCGATGCGGATGTTGGTGTCGCGCGGATCCTTGCCATAAGGCCAGGTGGCACCAGCCGGCGTGAGCTTGACGCCCAGGTCGGCACAAAGCGCGGCGACCTTCTGGGCCGAGCCCTCGGGGCCATCGAAACTCACAAAGTAGCCGCCATGGGGATGAGTCCAAGTGGCGCAACCCGTGTTGCCCAAGCCCTCGGTGAGTTTACGCTCAACGGCCTCAAAGCGCGGGCGCAGGAACTCGGCATGCTTTTTCATGTGCTCCTTGACCGCCTCGATGGTGGGAAGGAAACGCACGTGACGCAGCTGGTTGAGCTTGTCGGCGCTGATGAGGCCGGCCTTCAGGCGCTTGGAGAACTCGGCGACAACCGCGGGGCTCGCACCAATAAAGCCGATGCCGGCGCCCGGGAAGGTGATCTTGGACGTCGAGGCAAAGGCCACCACGCGATCCTCGGTGCCCGCCGCGCGAGCGAGGTCAAAGATATTTGCGAGCTCGTCGGTCTCGTCGTACAGGTCGTGCACGCAGTAAGCGTTGTCCCAAAAGATGCGGAAATCGGGCGCGGCCGTGGGCATCTCGACCAGGCGGCGCACAGTGTCCTCGCTAAAGGTGATGCCCGTGGGGTTGGAATACTTGGGCACGCACCAGATGCCCTTGATGGAATCGTCGGCGGCAACCAGGCGCTCAACCTCGTCCATGTCGGGGCCGTTGTCGGTCATCGCGACGGGGACATTCTCGATGCCCAAGTCGGCGGTGATGCCAAAGTGGCGATCGTAGCCGGGAACAGGGCACAGGAACTTGACCTTCTTGCCGTCGTGCGCGGCCTCGTAGGCGTCCCAAGGGTCGCTGCCGCACGAGCCGCAACGCCAGAACATACCGGCGATATCGTGCTCGATCAGCAGGCTCGATGAGCCCAGTACGAGCGTCTGCTCGGCAGGGCAACCCAGGAACTCCCCCGCCAGCTTGCGTGCCGAGGGAATGCCCTCGAAGCAACCGTAGTTGGAGCAGTCGACATTGCCGTCGTGCAGATCGGCATCGGCATTGAGGATATCGAGCATGGGGCGAGAAATGTTCACCTGGGAGGGCGACGGCTTGCCGCGCGCCATGTCGAGCGCCAGGCCCTTGGCCTTGACCTCGGCAACCTCGGCTTTAAGCGCCTCGATGGCGGCATCGAGTTCGGTGGTTTCCATCTTCTGGTAGATCGTCTGCATGGGGTGCGACCTTTCGCGAAGCGGTACGTTGCAGTTCGTCTAAGTATAGACCGCCATCGTCGCAACGTTATGAAGCCGTGATAGATTAAGTTCATCGCAATCAATTACGAATCGCCGCGCATGCCGGCGTGGGGCGCCCAAGGAGGCACTATGGAGTACGGATCGTTTCAGGCCGAGGAATTCGGCGACTTGCAGCGCCTGGTCGACGGACTGTTTTACGACCGCCACGCCATCGACCGCCTGGATCTGATCGTACAGGCCGAAATCTTGGACCTGGCGCCCGACCTTATGGAGATCGTGAACCTTTTGCCGCCCGGCTATTACGACCGCCAGTCACTTTGCGACCAGCTCAACTCCGCCTTGGCCGCCCACGGCTGGGGCGCCGTCTACGGAACGGTGGAATAAGCCTCGAGGCCGGCAATTTGGCCCGCTTCCCGACCTTGGCGAGGCTTGTTTTAGGGCTTGTGGCCAAAAAAGGGCAAATATGAGTACTGTTACCTTTTTAGTAGCAGCGATTTTTGGTCGAAATCGGCAAAACTCGACTTGAAACTTCCTAATCACCGTCAGCTAGCGCCAAATTGGAAGTCGATGGTCACTCATTAACGTACAGTTCTTATAACTTTGTTCATTATTTTCCGCACCTAAAATGATACGCCGTTTGTGACAGTACTCACAAACGGCGTTTTTTGACCACTGGCGTGTCTGGCAGGCGGCAAGCACCGCCAGAATCCGCATTTTGGACGCGCCCGAATCGGTTCTGGAGCCGGTTTTCGCGCTCTTACTCGTCTTTGGGCGAGGGATGCTTGCAGACCACGCTCATGTAGATCATGCCGATCACGGCAGCGGTGACCGAACCGGCAAGGATGGCGGCCTTGGCAGCCAGAACCTCAAACTGGGCCGTCGGGAAGGCAAGGCCGCTGATGAGAATCGACATGGTAAAGCCGATGCCGCCCAGAATGCCCACACCGGCAATCATGTGCCAGTTGACATTGCGCGGCAGCTCGCAGGCCTTGAGCTTGACCAAGGCGAACGTCATGCCAAAGATGCCGATCGGCTTGCCCAGCAGCATGCCAAAGTACACGCCGAGCGTCACCGGGTCGGTGAGCAACGTGCTCATATCCACGCCCACCAGGCGAACCTGTGCGTTCACGAACGCAAAGATCGGCAGGATCACAAAGTTGACCGGCGTGGAGATCAGACGCTCCATGCGGATGAGCGGCGGGGTCACGCGGTGCATGACGCGCTCGACCTTGGTGGTCGAGACGGTAAAGTCATGCTGGCCCAGGATGTGTGCCTCGTCGTCGTAGCGGTCATCGAGCAGCGGCAGGCACTCGCCCAGCCAATCGGTGAGACTATCGAGCTTGACGCCGCACTTGGCCGGAATGGTGAAGGCCAGGATGACACCAGCAAGCGTGGCATGTACGCCGCTCTTGAACATGCAGAACCACAACAGCAGACCCAGTACCGAATACGGGGCAAGGCGGTAATGCTGCGTCTTGTTGAGCCACACGAGTGCGCAGGTCACAAGCGCGGCGGCGCCCAACCAAAACGGATTGGGGCTCTGACCGTAGAAGATGGCGATAGCGGCGATGGAGATGAGGTCGTCGGCGATGGCGAGCGTCGAGAAGAACACGCGCACGCCGTTGGGCACGCGATTGCCCAAAAGCGACAGCACGCCCAGCGCAAAGGCAATATCGGTTGCCATGGGGATGGCCCAACCGTTGCGGGCGCCGGCATGGTTAAAGATCAGGTAGATGCAGGCGGGAACGACGACGCCGCCCACGGCCGCCAGCATGGGAAGCATGGCCTGACGTGGATTCTTGAGCTCTCCGACCGTCATCTCGTACTTAAGCTCAATGCCCACCAACAAAAAGAAAATCGCCATGAGGAAGTCGTTGACGAAAAGCTCAACGGTGAGGCCAGCCGTCAAATGCCCCAGACCCACATACAGCGGGGCCTCCAAAAAGTGATGGATGGCCTCGTAGGCATCGGTATTGGCGCAGATGACGGCGGCGATGGCGGCGAAGACCATGACGGCGGCGGAAATCGTGCCGTTCTCGGCGATGCGCTCCCAGATATCGTGACGCTCAAAGCGCTTGCGCTCACGAACGTTGAACAGCTGCTCAGTTGCTGCCATGGGCGGCTCCTTTCACGGGATGGCTCCCGTCTTAAAAAAGCACGGCCCGCCCAAGTGGCGGCGCCGCGCTCTAACGTATTACGCTTGCATCTAGCCTACCCTGCACGACAAGCACGCAGGCGTGGCCGAAAAGCGGAACCACAGGTTGAACATTATTTGCTCAACGGCGCGGGCACGCCTGTCCAAGAGACGACGCAGCGCCGTGCACAAAAAAACGACCGGAGCGCGGGGCGTCCGCGATCCGGTCGTCGGTGTTAGGTCAAAAGAACCTAGCAGGAGGCCATGATGGGGGCAGCGACCTGCTTCTTACGGGAGAGGACGCCCGGCATCCAGACGCCGTCGTGCTCGTCGGCAATGCCCAAGCCCTTCTGAGCAGCCTCGGTCTCGCCCTCGAGCAGGACCTGCGAGCCCTCCTCCATGATGTCGGTGATGCACAGGACGATGCCATCGGCACCCTTCTCGGCGGCGTAGGCGCGCATGGCCTCACGGATCTCGTCGATCATGCCGAGAGCGCGGCTCTTGTCGACAGTCTCGTACTGGCCGATGAGCAGCTTCTTGCCAGCGGGCTCGAACATCTTGATGTCGTTGCCGACCATCTCGGCTGCGGTGAAGGAGCCGGACGGACGGGTGAGGAAGACCTCCATGCCAAACTTGACCGGGTCGACGCCTACCTGCTCGCCGAGCTTGGCAGCGACGGCGCGGTCGACATCGGTGGTGGTGGGGCTCTTGAGCATGAGCGTGTCGGTCATCATGGCCGAGAGCAGCAGCTTGGCCTGGACGTCGGAAAGCTCAACGCCGAGCACGCCGGCGAGCTTGGTGACGATGGTGCAGCTGGAACCCCAGGGCAGGCAGATGTAGTGCAGCGGGCCGGCGGTCTCGAAGTCGCCGATGCGGTGATGGTCGACGACGCCAAAGACCGTGGCGTCCTTAAGGCCGGCGATGGACTGGGCAGACTCGTTGTGGTCGGTGAGGACAACGAGCTGACCGGCCTCGACGGACTCGATCACGCGGGGCTCGGCGATGTCGGCGTCGGCGAGCAGCTTGGCGGACTCGGCCGGAAGCTGACCAAGGGCGCAGGCCTCGTAGGTGTTGCCGGCATACTCAACCTGGTTGAGCAGCTGGGACAGGACGACGGCGCTCATGATGGCGTCGTTATCGGGATTCTGGTGACCAAAGACAAGAACGTTTGCCATGGGTTTCCTCCACTTGATATGTGTACTTGGACGCAGCTATAGTAGCACGCTGACGCCGAACCCTAGGGGACGGAAGGGCCGCGGCGCAATTTGGGGCAAGTGTTGGGGCGAGGTCAAGGGCGAAGCCTGTCCCCCTCACTACCTGCCCCTTGCACCAGCTATTTACCGGCGGCGCGCAGGGCTACGTAGGCGGCACCGATGATGCCGGCGTCGTTGCCGAGCGATGCGACCTTAATGGGCGTCTCGCGCGAGGCGGAAAGCGCGTAGCGCTGGAAGTGCTCGCGAACTGCGTCGAGGTAGACATCGGCCGAAGCGGACGCGCCGCCACCGATCAGGAACATCTCGGGGTCGACCACGTTGGCAATAAGCGCCAGGGCGCGGCCGAGGTAGTCGGCCATGGTATCGGCAGCTGCTAACGCGAGCTTGTCACCCTCGCGGCAGGCCTGGAACACGTCCTTGGAATCGGAGGGGCCGGTGAGCTCGATGGGCTCGACGCCCGCCTTCTTGCACTCGGCCAGGTAGTTGCTCACCACACCGGTGGCGCTGGAATACTGCTCCAGGTGACCATGGCCGCCACAGCCGCAGGTGCGCTCCTCGTCGGGATTCAGGCACATATGGCCGATCTCGCCGCCGGCACCCACAACGCCCGACACCACGTCGCCGTTGACGATAACGCCGCCGCCCACGCCGGTACCGATGGTGACCATCACCACGTTTTGCACGCCCTTGGCAGAACCGAGCCAGGCCTCGCCCATGGCAGCGGCGTTGGCATCGTTCTCGTACTTAACGACCGCGTCGGGGCAGTGCTCCTGAATGGCGATCCTAAGCTCGGGCAGGTTAATGGCAATGTTGGCCTTAACCTTGGCATCGCCCGACGCCGGGATGGGGCACGGAACGGCCAGGCCAATGCCCGCCACAAAGGCGCGCGGAATCTGGGCCTTGGCGACCACCTGGTCGATAGCCTCGGTCACCGCGGCAAAGCCCGCAGCGTCAACGATGGGAGGCGTGGGCACACTGGCCTTGGCCAGCAGGTTTCCGTCCTCGTCGAACAGGCCCTCCTTAACCGAAGTGCCGCCGACGTCGATGCCGATGTAGTACTGCTTAGGTTCCATGGGAGCCCGCCTTTCTCGTTTAAACATTGCCTGTATGGTACCGCTCCCAAGGCAAAAACCTGCCAAAAAGGGACAGGTTTGTTTTGGCAGGTTTTATCTGGGAAAACGCAAGGCATGAGATTCGGTTCGCTGGGCGGCAAAACGGCCCAACCCCATCTTCGTGCCGATCAATTTGCTCAATACCACATTATTCGAATGCATATTCATTTAGAGCGCTCTAGATAATAAAGAGAAGCGTTTTTTAATTATATCTTTCTCGAACTTTTCAAAAACGCAATAGGGATGCTTAGGCGTGGACTATACTTTTTTTATACTCAATCAAGCTGGAAAGGAGGTTCCATGATTCCCAAATATGAGGCGATAGCTGCGGATATCCGCCGAAGCATCGAGGACGGCGTTCTTAAACCGGGCGACAAGCTACCCACCGTCGTTGAGTTCTGCGAGATCTATAGCGTTTCCAAAATCACCGTCAAACGTGCTATTGAGCAGATTACCGATGAAGGTCTTGTTACCAGCCGGCGCGGATCGGGCACCTACGTTAAGGACACGGCGGGGCTTCCCGGCCAGGCGTTTTTCCAGGGCAAGAACGATCGCTCCCAGGGCTTTTCGTATGAGCACCGCGGGGAGAAGGTGACCTCGGTGGTCTACGATTTCTCGATTGTCAATCCGCCAGCAGACGTCGCTGCCCAGCTGGGAATTGCCGAGGACGACTTTGCCTATCACATCGTGCGCGTGCGCCAGGTCGACGAGAAGCCCATCGTTATCGAGTACACCTACATGCCCCTCGAGCTGATTCCGGGCCTTAAGAAAAAAGACCTGTACGCATCGATCTACAGCTTCATCCGCGAGCAGTGCGGACTCAAGATCTCAAGTTTCCACCGTACCATTCGCGCTGTCGCGGCAACTGAAGAAGAGGCTGAGCGCCTGGATACCAAACCCGGCTCTCCCCTGCTCGAACTCAACCAGATTGGCTTCTTGGATAGCGGCACCGCGTTTGAATATTCTGTCTCGCACAACGTAGGCGACCGCTTTGAGCTGCACAACGTAACGCTGGCCTAGTTTTGTAATCCGGTGGGTGCTCGTTTTGAGCTGTCCTACGCGGCACCCGCACAACCTTATGGGAGTATGCACATGTCCGATTTGATTAAACTCACGCCAATCTTCCACGAGAAGATCTGGGGCGGCCGCCAGCTGGAGACCGTGTTTGGCTACGACATTCCCGAGGGTCCCATCGGTGAGTGCTGGGCCATCTCGGCCCATCCCAACGGCGACTGCCAGATTGCGGAGGGCCCGTATACAGGCCACACGCTTTCGTGGCTGTGGGCCGAGCACCGCGAGCTCTTTGGCAATTGCGAGGGCAAGGAGTTCCCGCTGCTCATCAAGATTCTGGACGCCAAGGACGACCTTTCGATCCAGATTCACCCCAACGACGAGTACGCCGCCGAGCACGAGAACGGAAGCCTGGGCAAGACCGAGTGCTGGTACGTGCTTGATTGCGAGCCCGGTGCCACGATCATCGTCGGCCAGCGCGCGCACGACCGCGCCGAGGCCGCGCAGATGATCGAGGACGGCCGCTGGGACGAGATGCTCAACGTGCTGCCGATTCACAAGGGCGACTTTTTCCAAATCGACTCCGGCACCGTGCACGCCATCAAAACCGGTACGCTCATTTTGGAGACGCAGCAGTCGAGCGACGTGACGTATCGCCTGTACGACTACGACCGCCCCGGCACCGACGGCAAGCTGCGCCCACTTCACATTGAGCAGAGCCTGGATTGCATCGATTTTGACGTTCAGGCTCCGACCGACGGCACGGTGACCGCGCCCGAGGTCGATGGCGTGACCGAGCTCGAGTCTAACTCCTGCTACACCGTCGATCGCGTGCGCGTCGACGGCAGCAAGACCTTGGAGCAGCACTGGCCCTTCATGTGCCTGTCGGTCATCGACGGCGAGGGCACCGTCTGCGGCGACCCCGCCCACAAGGGAAGCCACCTGCTGGCTCCGAGCACCGTCAGCTCCATCGACCTCGAAGGCGAGATGGAACTGATCATCAGCCACCTCTAGGTCGCACCAACAACCAAAACGCAACAAGGGGCTCCCCCGTCCATGCACGGGAGAGCCCCTACTCACATCTATTTTTCTATCAGCCCACCCGGCTCTCCAGACCAAAAAGCGAACGAGCAAAGCAACGTTCGCAAGCAACGTTACCCAAGGCCCCGAACAGGCGCCATGGACAACGTCGATCGCGAGTTCCGCACGAGCCGGAGAGCACTTAATGTGCTCTCCGTGCGAGCAGGACTGTCCGAGCAGGCGATGTTGCCCTATACGCCCACCCAGGTCCGCCGGGATCACGACAGCTTGACGATCGGTGCAAAACCTTTCATCAGCTTTTTGGTCTGGCCGGTCTTTTCGAATTGAACCTCGATCATGTCTCCGGCGACCGAGATCACGGTACCGGTGCCAAAGGTCTTGTGGCTCACGGTATCGCCCGCGGCAAAGTCCTGCGACGCGCTGGCGCGATCGACCTTGCGCTCCACCGTCGGCGACACCTTGGACGACGGCTTTTTAGCTCGCGGCGCGCCCGAACCAAAGGTCGAGGCAACACGGCCGGCGTCGGGCGAAACCCCGCGATGGCGCTCGGTGCCATAGGTGCTGCCACCAAAGAAATCGTCGAAGCTCGATCCGCCGCGCGAACCGGAACCGCCGGTCGAGCGCGTATGCGAACCGAACACCTTGCCGCCATACATATCCGAGCCCATGCCCGAGCCAAAGGTGCCGTGACGGTCGCCGCGCTTCTCCCAGCCCGTGCCCTCAAAACCGGCAGAACCGATACCGCTAAACTCGATATCCTCAAACGGAATCTCGTTGAGGAAGCGAGAGCGCGGGTTGGCAGAGGTCGAGCCGTAGGTGCGACGCGTGGCCGCATAGGTCAGGAACAGGCGCTTACGGGCACGCGTGATGGCAACGTAGGCCAGGCGACGCTCCTCCTCGAGCTTGCCCGGGTCATCGCTGCCGCCAAAGTCGTGCACGTGCGGGAAGATACCCTCCTCCATGCCGGCCACGAACACCGCCGGGAACTCCAGGCCCTTGGCGGAGTGGATGGTCATCATGGTAATGGCATGCGTCTCGCCGGCCAGGGAATCCAAGTCGGAGCGCAGGGCCAGCCACTCCATGAGTGCCGGCAGTGCCTTACAGGTGAGCGGACCGTAGGTGCGCTCGATCTCGTCGGCATGCACGGCGCCCGCCGGTAGCTCTGTTGGCACGGCATACGCGTTGCCCGCGATGGCGGCGGCCAGGGCATCCTGCGGCGAGAGCGCCGGGGCGGCTAGGCTATCGAGCGGATTGGAGCCCGCGGCGTCACGAGCGCCGACAAGTGCCTCAAACGAGGATGCCGGAGCGGACGGCCCCGGCTCGGACGCGGGCGCACTCACCACGACGGACTCGGACTCGGCGACGGACGGCACGTCGGCAACACCGGCCGCGCGCAGCTCTTCTAGACTCTCGAGCGTACCCTCGATATCCTCGTGCGTCTCCTCAAATTCGGCGGCGACGCCCAGGAATTCCTGGATGTTCTCGGCGCGGCTCTCGGACTCCATGGTGCCCTCGGCGCGAAACGCCTGCAGCAGGCCCGTCTTATCGACAATCATCTCGACGACGTCCTTGAGCTCGCCGTCCATGCGGCGGCCCTCGCGCACCAGCGCCACAAAACTCGACAGGCCGTTGCGCACCTTGGCACTAAACATGCCCGTCTCGGCTGTTGCGATCTCGCAGGCCTGGAAGAACGAGCAGCGGTTGTCGCGCGCCAGCTGCTCGATCTTTTGGATCGAGGTGGAGCCGATGCCGCGGCGCGGCGTGTTGATGACGCGCTTGACGCTCATCTCGTCGGCCGGGTTCACGATCATCTTGAGGTAGGCCATGACGTCGCGAATCTCGGCGCGGTCGAAGAATCGCGTGCCGCCGACGATCTTGTAGGGCACGCCCGCGCGCAGGAACATATCTTCGAGGATACGCGACTGGGCGTTGGTGCGGTAGAACACGGCGATATCGTCGTAGCTCGTACCCTTGGCATGCAGCTTTTCGATCTCGCCGGCAATCCAGCGACCTTCGTCGCGCTCGTCGCTTGCCTGGAAAGCCTGAATCTTCTCGCCATCGCCCTCGGCCGTAAACAGGCGCTTGTCCTTGCGCTGCGAGTTGTGACGCACCACGGCGTTGGCGGCGCTCAGGATATGACCCGTAGAGCGATAGTTCTGCTCCAGCTTGACGGTCTTGCAGTTTTTAAAGTCCTGCTCAAAGTCCAGGATGTTGGTGATGTCGGCGCCACGCCAGCTGTAAATGGACTGGTCATCGTCGCCCACGACCATAAGGTTTTGGTACTTGGCGGCCAGCAGGTTGGCGATCTCGTACTGGACGTGGTTGGTGTCCTGATACTCGTCGACGCTAATGTAGCGGAAGCGCTCCTGGTACTTGTCGAGCACCTCGGGGCGGGTGCGCAGTAGCTCGAGCGTGCGCACGAGCAGGTCGTCGAAGTCCATCGCGTTGGCGGCGCGCAGGCGGCGCTCCAGCTCCAGGTAGACTTGCGCGGCCTTTTTGTCGTTGGGGCTATCGGCGCTCTTGAGCATGTCCTCGGGCCCGATCATGGCGTTTTTAGCAGAGCTGATCTTGCTGCGGATCATGTTGATGGGGAACTGCTTTTGCTCGATGCCGAGCGCCTGCATAATGTCGCGCACCATGCGCTTTGAGTCGTCGTCATCGTAGATGGTGAATTGACCGGTATAGCCCAGCAGGTCGGCGTCCTCGCGCAGCATGCGCACGCACATGGCATGGAAGGTGCACACCCACATGCCACGGGTGCCGCTTGGGATGAGTGCCGCCAGACGCTCGCGCATCTCGGCCGCAGCCTTGTTGGTAAACGTGATGGCAAGAACCTGCCAAGGCTTAACACCCAGGTCGCCGAGCATATGTGCGATGCGGAAGGTCAAGACGCGGGTCTTGCCCGAGCCGGCGCCGGCGAGCACCAGCAACGGGCCCTCGGTGGACAGGACCGCCTCGCGCTGGGCGGGATTAAGGCTGTCGATGTCGACGAGCGGCTTGGCGGGCTTGGGCGCCGGCGCGGGAGCGTCGTAGATGTCGAGCGGAACGAGCTCGGGCTCCGGCGCAGCGGGGGCGGTGTATGCATCGAGTGGCACGGGTTCCGGCGCGGGCGGCACGGGCGCGGCAGTGTTCTTTTCCCAGGGCAGGGGCTGGGTCATGGGCGACTCCTCATCTGACGGACGGCGCGCCTGCGGGCAGCGCCATAGTTTGAGCCGTACCAGTATACCGAGCCGCGCGGACACCGACGCAAATCACACCACGACTCCGTGCGCCACCATCGGACCCACCCCATCGCCCAAAAAAGAGGGCAGCATAGACCTTTTGGTCATGCCACCCTCTTTGAATGACAAGCTGTCGCTCTGGCCGCCGCGCAGCGTCGACTAAGTTAGAGGCCGAGCATGGGCTCCAGAACGAAGAAGTATGCGAGCACTACGATGCCCAGGATGATGCGGTAAACACCGAAGCACTTAAAGTCGTGACGGCGGACGAAGCCCATGAGCCACTTGATGGCGATGAGCGAAACCACAAAGGCAACAACGCAGCCCACGCCCAAGATGGCGATCTCGTTGGTGCCGAACGTGCCGCCCTTGATGAAGTACTTGACCAGCTTGAGCGCACTCGCGCCAAACATGACAGGGATGGCCAGGAAGAACGTGAACTTAGACGCCACCGAGCGCGTGCAGCCCAAAAGCAGGCCGCCGATGATGGTAGAACCGGAGCGAGACGTACCAGGCACCAGCGAAAGCACCTGGAAGCAGCCGATACCCAGCGCAGTCTTCCAGCTGAGGTCCTCGAGCGTGGCGATGGAACCAAAGTCCAGATTCTCGTCATCGTCCTCATCCTCAGCGGTAGCCGTGGGGGGCGCCGCAAAGTGCGCACCGGCGGGACGTCCACCCGACACCACAGCACGCGAACCAAACGAACCGGCAACGGCCATTTCCTCGCGCTTGCTCGCGCGCCAGTTCTCGATCACGATAAACAGCACGCCGTACACAATGAGCGCCAGCGCCACGACGGGAGCGTTGTAGAAATGCTCCTCCATCCAGTCGTTGAGCGGCAGGCCGATCGCCGCCGCAGGAATGCAACCGAGCACAATCTTGCCCCACAGCACCCAGGTGTCGCGACGGCCCTCCTTGCCCTTGCTGGGCGAGAACGGGTTGAGCTCGTGGAAAAACAGCACGCAGACGGCCAGAATGGCGCCGAGCTGAATCACGACCAGGAACATATTCCAGAACGTCTCGCTCACGTTCATCTTGACGAACTCGTCCACCAAGATCATGTGGCCCGTCGACGAAACGGGCAGCCATTCGGTGATGCCCTCGACCAGGCCCATGAAGGCAGATTTTAGAAGCTCGATAATATCCAAAGGGACCCCCTCGTTAGACACCCGCCGGTAGATGTTCTGCGGACGATGCGGGCGATGTCCCATTATCAACCGTTGGCGGTGCGACCGCGCCTACCCTTACCAAAAAACTCGCCCGTTCACAGAATTGCGAGCAGTTAAACCGAAATCCTTGGGTATAACTGCAACAAGATAAAGTGTCCGGCGGTCAACGCACCCGCGCCCGCCCGACGCACGAGCCCCGCGCCCGTGCGATAGACCAAGGAGGAAACCATGAACGAGGGTTACACCAAGGTATTTGTTTCACTCGACGGTACTGAGCAGCAGGATTTTGTGCTCGCACGCGCCATCAAGGTCGCCGCGAACAACGGCGCCAAGCTGATTATCGGCCACGTTATCGATTCCACGGCGCTCGAGAGCGCCGGCTCCTATCCGGTCGATTTGGTCAACGGTCTGGAGGAGGCCTTTAAGAACTCCATCGAAAAGCAGCTCGAAGAGGCCAAGGCCAATCCCGATATTCCCGAGGTCGAGGTTATGATACGTGCCGGTCGTATTCGCGAGACGCTCAAAGACGAGATGCTCGACGTGGTCAAGCCCGACCTGGTGCTCTGCGGCGCTCGCGGCCTGTCCTCGATCAAGTATGCGCTTCTGGGTTCGATTTCGACGTTCCTGCTGCGCAACACGGACTGCGACATTTTGGTCGTAAAGTAGCGTTGCTCCCACCGGCCGCGGGGCCTGCGGGGTTTCCACGGGCACGTCCTCGCCGCGTTGCGGCTGCGGAATGTGCCCTTAGGAAACCCCTCCCGGCCTCGCGGCCTTCGCAGCCTTACTTCAGCGAGTTGGCTGATAAAAGATGGCGTGCCGCCCCGTTTGGGGCGGCACGTTTTGTTTGGGCTGCACGTTTTTGTTTTGGGAGATCCATTTGAGCCTCATAGTTATGTTCACGTTCGGGAACATAACGCCAGTTGCCTTAGCTAAGTTCACGTTCGGGAACATAGCCGTCCGCAGCGCAAGACGGCCCGGCTACTCAAAGTATTGGAACTTGTTCGTCGAGAAGGCGAACGTTACGACAAAGCCTTCGCCGGAGTCGGATGCCGCCGTGACGTCGATGCCCATCTTGGAGCATAGGCGCGCCACCAGGTAGAGGCCGATGCCCGTTGCGCGCTTGGTGGTGCGGCCGTTGTCGCCGGTAAAGCCCTTCTCGAACACGCGTGGCAGGTCTGCCGCACACACGCCGCAGCCGTTGTCCGCAACGGTGAGCTCGATGCGCTCGCTCGCCAGGCCCTCGTCCAGTAACGCGCCCGAAAACACGATCTTCGCGCCGTCCTCGCGCGCATATTTAATGCTGTTCTGAATGAGCTGGCCCAGGATAAACTCGAGCCATTTTTCGTCGGTAAAGACCTCGAAGTCGAGGTTCTCGCACACCGGAGCCACGTGCGCCGCAATGAGCTCGCGCGCGTTGGCCTTAATCGCACCCGTCACCAAGGTCTTAAGGTCCCAGCGGCGAATCAGGTAGTCGCGCTCCACGACTTCCGAGCGCGCGTAGTACAGCGCCTGGTCGATATAGCGTTCCACGCGAGCCAACTCGCGACCCAGGTCATCGACACGTGTTGGGTCATCTGCGCCGCCGTCGAGGTTTTCCAGAATCAGGTGAGCCGCCGCCAGGGGCAGCTTGGCCTCGTGGACCCAGCTCTCGATATAGTCGCGATAGTCTTCGGTCTGACGCCGGCCCTCGGCAACCTCGTCGCAGGCGGCTTTGCCCACCCGGCACAGGACCTCGTACTCGAGCTCGCCCTCGGCATAGGTTGGGCATTGCACCATCTCCTGCACCCATGCGGGACTCTCGAGCTCCTCTGCCGCGCGCTCCAACTGACGCAGAAAACGGCGACGGCGAGCGTACTCGATCACGATGCCGAGCATACCGAAGATAAAGGACACGCCAACCGCCACGACCACGATAGAAACGGGTGCGCCGGCGACCGTCAGCACAAAGCAGCTCAGCAGCACGCCGCACGTCCACACGGCGACGGGAAGCAGTGCATCTTTAAAGAACTTGCCAAACGACATAGCCGGCCCCTAGACCGAATAGCCTTGGCCGCGATGCGTCGTCAAATACCCCTTGATGCCGATTTTTTCGAGCGTGGTGCGCAGGCGGTTGATGTTGACGGTGAGCGTATTGTCGTCCACGAAGGCATCGGAATCCCACAGGTCCTGCATGATGGCCGAGCGCGAGACGATCTTGCCCGCGCGGCCCAAGAGCAGCGAGAGAATGCGCAGTTCGTTTTTGGTGAGCTCGGTACTGTCGCCGGTTGTCGTATTGGTAACCGTGGAGCGGGCAAGGTCGAGCTCCAGCCCCTTGTGGACCATGGTGCTGCGCTCGCCTGCCGCCGTGGTGCGGCGCAGCAGCGCGTTGATGCGTGCCACGAGCACGCGCGCGCTATAGGGCTTGGAGATAAAGTCGTCCGCACCGAGTGTCATGGCCATGACCTCGTCGATCTCGGTCGTGCGCGACGTGAGAACGATGATGGGGACCTCGGATTCGCGGCGGACTTCGTGGCAGATATGCTGGCCGTCTTTGACGGGAAGCGTGAGGTCGAGCAGTACCAGATCGGGCGCGGCAGCGAGAATATCGCGCGAGACGTGCTCGAACAATTCGCAGGCCTCGACCTCAAAACCTGCACGGACAAGGATGTCGGCAAGCTCGCGGCGAATGGGCTCGTCGTCCTCAACGATATAGATCAGCGCCATGGATTCCGCTCCCCTCTTGGTTGTCTTGCCACCATTATGGCTGCCAAACTGCAGGTGTGCGCCACGCACGTCGCCAAGGTGACAGAACTGTTCGCGAGCGGGGGCGTTTGGCTCGCCCCTCGCTCGCAACGGGTGCGGGGATCACATGATTATGAAATCCCCGTCCCAGAATAATCATTTAGCGGCGGGCGCGGAGCTTTTCGTAGCCTTCGGCGAAGAAGGCGACCGTGGCGGCGTCCGCCTCGGCGGCATCGGTATCGTCGGCGGGGACCACGCCGTGCTCGTCGCTCACCAGGAACAGCGCGCCCTTGAGCTGAGCGGGGATGTCTACGCGCGTGACCGGGATGTCCTTGGTCTGGGCCAGCTGTTCGATGAGCGTCGCCGTGCCGCACAGGCGCTCGTCCGCCGGCGCCACAAAGGCCAGCTCGCCGTCGTTGACGGCAGCAAGCAGCTCGGGCGCCACGCCGGTTTCGTCGGCCTCGGAACGGGCCTCGGCAGAACGGGCACGCAGCGCCTTGGCTGACGTATCGGCGAGCGGCTCGTACTCCCCCACTGTCATGGCGGCGTTGCCGTTGATGTCGATCACCAGCATGAGCACGCCGTCGTGCGCGGTGTAATCGCCCTCGGCAAGCGACCACTCAACGTGCTGCTTGGCCCAGCTGAGCATGTTATGGGTAAGCGGCTCGCCCTGCACCAAGCGCTCGGACAGCGCGCGAATGTGACGGTTGAGCATGGGCACCTTTTTGTTGGACATGCGCCAACGGCAGATAAGCGCGGGCTTGTCGAGCGTAAACTTCTCGACCGCCTCCTGATTGGCGCAAAAGTCCTCGTACGCACGCTGGTCCTCGGCATTGCCAAACAGCTCTGCATCATCAATCTGGGGCATGGTCATACCTTTCGTGTTAGTCATTCCGTCCTCTTATACCAAAAAGACGGCCCTCCAAACGGAGCGACCGTCTTTTGCAGAGATTATTTTAGAAGCGAGGCGGTCCAAGGGACGAGATAACATCCCATCCTCCCCAGTCAACCTAACAGGTCGGCGAGGGTTGCCCAGGTGCCGCAGATTGCCGTGAAAGAGGAGCGACGCGTACTTGGGTACGCGAGCGACGAATGAGCGGCAAGGTGCGGTGGCTGGGCAAGCCGCAGCGCCACCTCCCTACTTAATGGCGGAAGTGGCGGGCACCCGTGAAAACCATCGCAATATTGTGCTCGTTGCAGGCCTGGATGCTCTCGTCGTCGCGCTTGGAGCCACCGGGCTGGATGATGCAGGTCACGCCGTGTGCGGCAAGCACGTCGACGTTGTCGCGGAACGGGAAGAACGCGTCACTTGCGCAGGCAAAGCCGCCCTTCTCCACGCCTTCGCGCTCGCAGAAGTCCTCGGCGCGTTCGCAGGCAAGCAGTGCGGAGTCAACGCGGTTGGGCTGACCAGGGCCCATGCCAATGCCGGCCTTGCCCTTGGAGACCAGGATGGCGTTGGACTTAACGCCCTTGCAGACCTTCCAGGCAAACTCGAGCTCGGCCATCTCAGCGTCGGTGGGCTTGCGATCGGTGGGGAACGTAAAGGTCGCGGGATCCTCGGTCACGTGGTCGACCTCCTGCACCAGCATGCCGCCGTCGATGGAGCGCAGCTCCACCTGGGCACCGTGGTCCACGCCGCCGGTAGCCAGCACGCGCAGGTTGGGGCGCTTGACCATGCGCTCGAGCGCCTCATCGGTGTAGCTCGGGGCGATGATGACCTCGACGAACTGCTTGTTCTGGTCGGCGAAGTGCTCAACCAGCTCAAAGGGAACCTCGCGGTTGCAGGCGATGATGCCGCCGAAGGCGCTCTTGGGATCGCAGGCGAAAGCGCGGTCGTAGGCGGCCGTGATGTCCTCGGCAACGGCGGAACCGCAGGGGTTCTGATGCTTGAGGATCACGCAGGCCGGCTCGTCGAACTCGCGGACCAGGTTCCAGGCGGCATCGGCGTCCAGATAGTTGTTGTAGCTGAGCGGCTTGCCCTGGATCTGCTCGGAGCCCACAAGCGGGAACTGAGAGCTCGCGGTGTTCTCGCAGCCCTCGGCAAAGCGGTAGACCGTAGCCTTTTGCTGAGGATTCTCACCATAGCGCAGGTCGTCGACCTTCTCCAGCGAGATCTCGAGCTTGGCAGAGGTGTCCGCCACGTCGCTTGCCTGAGCGGCAAGCCAACGGGAGATAGCCGTGTCGTAGGCGGCGGTAGTCTGGTAGACCTTCACCTGCAGGCGGCGACGGGTGGAAAGCGTGGTGCAGCCACCGGTCTCGCGCATCTCGGCCAGGACGGCATCATAGTCGGCCGGGTCGGAGATGACGGTAACGCTCGCGGCGTTCTTGGCGGCAGAGCGCAACATGGAGGGGCCACCGATGTCGATGTGCTCGATGGCATCCGCAAAGGTGACCTCGGGGTTGGCGACGGTCTTCTCGAACTCGTACAGGTTGACGACGACCAGGTCGATCAGCTTAATGCCGTGCTGGGCGGCCTCCTGCATGTGCTGCTCGGAATCGCGGCGGGCCAGCAGCGCGCCGTGAACCTTGGGGTGCAGGGTCTTAACGCGGCCGTCCATCATCTCGGGATAGCCCGTGAACTCCTCGATGGGGGTTACGGGAACGCCCGCGTCCTCGATGGCACGAGCCGTGCCGCCCGTAGAGATGATCTCGACGCCAAAGTCATCAACCAGCGTCCGTGCGAAATCGACGACGCCCGTCTTATCGGTAACCGAGATCAACGCGCGCGCGATCTTCACATCAGATCCCATGCAGTCCTCCTGTCTGGTACGCCGCCGTGCTCTGTGAGTCGGTGATACGTCGATCTGCAGCGCTCGCGCAGCGGCATTGAAAATACTGATTCAATGTAGCGCATCGAGCGCGACGTTGCACCCCGCAACGAGCGCATGTGCAGAAAAAGTTTGCGAGCGGAGGGGATGGGCACGGCACCGGGCACGGTGAGTTCATGGAACACAGGGGCACCATAATTAGATGCCAATAGCGTGGTAGAACTGTGCTCGATATGCATCCGCAAAAGAAAGAGGCACCATGGTCTCGCGGGTTCTCTACCGACCGTTTGATACCGAAGACTTCGACGCCATCGCGCTGATTCTGCAGCAGCTTTGGCATAACAATTCGGATAACGATGAGTACAACCGCCTTGAGGCCGCATGCGACCTCGCCTATTGCCTTTCGTCATCGACGTTTTCGCAGGTTGCGGTAATTGACGGCGAGGCGCGCGGCATTGCGCTTGCACGCGCAGGACAGAGCCCCGACGTCACTATCAACGAGCATTGGATGGATACCGAACGCGCGTTGCTGTCGCAGATGCGCGAACTGGAGCCCGATGCCTGCGCCGAGTATCTCTCGTTTGTGCGCGCAACCATCCGAACCAACAACCGCCTGCTCGAGAGCAGCCCATTGCCGCACGACAACGAAGTCACGCTGCTCGCCGTCGACCCTGACGTCCACGGCCTGGGCGTGGGATCGGTGCTGCTCGACGCCGCAATCTCACATCTGTCCTCGTGCGGGGCGACCAGCGCACACCTGTACACCGATTCCAACTGCTCGTGGAAGTTCTACGAGCTGCACGGCTTTGAGCGCACGGCCACGCACCGCGCCAACCGCGAAGAGCGCCGTCACGACATGCCGCGCGAAAGCTTTCTCTACGAACTCGACCTAACAACCTAAACCCGGCATCCATACCTAGTCATTTAAGAACGTCCCCAACGACTGATCCCCAACGACTGGTCATTTAAGTCTGTCCCCAATGAGTAGCCTTGGTGATCTGCAAATAGCTGTGGTCAAAAAACATCAAATATGAGTACTGTTACCTTTTTAGTAGCAGCGATTTGAGGCATTTTTGATGCTTATAGGCATGACGACCAGCTGCACGAGCTGACGTAACTCCCCAAATGTTCAATAAAATGGGCTCCTAACGAGAAGTGCTCTCATTAGGAGCCCATTATTATGTGCAAACATATGTGACCAACGCAGCAACAGTACTCATATTTGGCATTTTTTGTCCACTGCCCCTTGCGCGAAGGTCCGCAGCGGAAAGTTTGACCCGTTTCGATGCACAAAAATGGGATGAATCTTCCCTGGCAACCGCCCAGAAAGATCCACCCCAAAGCAAGCGCTCGCTAGAACGTTCCGCCGCCGCCTCCGCCGACGCCGCCGCCTCCGCCGCCCGAGAAGCCGCCACCACCGCCGCCACTCGAGCTATCGGAGCTCGAAGCCAACTCGCGGATGGTCTCGTGATACACATCGTTGAACGAATCGAGCGGAGACTCGTTGCCGTAGTGATGGTAATACCACCAGTAGCAGGGGTAGTTGTCGTAGAAATCATCGCTGTTGCGCAGGTCCGCAGGCACGGCCTCGGCCAGCTGTCGCAGCACTTCTTTCGAAACGCCCAGGGCAACGCCCATCACCAGCAGCTTGTTCCACAGCACCAGATCGCCCGGGACGGCTTCCTTTAGGCGTGTGAAATCCTCGAGCCAATGCTTGAGCGCCTTGCAGCGAGCCGCCACCTCGGCGCCCTCCGGCGTGTAACGGCGGAAGGTGCAGCTCAGGACAAAGCCCACGATCGTAACGGGGATCGAGATCATAGCGGCACCGACGTTGGCGTCCGCAAAGTCGGTATAGAACAGAGAGCCCAGGATGCCAAAGACAATGATGATGCCGAGAACCAGGCCGGCCACTATCGCGATAGTGCCATCCGATGCAATAAGCTCGCGCGCCTCCAGCTTGCCCTTAACTGTGCTCTGATAGTCCTCGAGCTTGTCGCCAACAGATGTGGTGCGCTCGCTAGCGTACTCCTCCAGCTCGCTAAACGTGCGCGAACGGACTCCGTCCTTATCGGGCTTAACGCCAGCAAAGAAGACCTTGAGCACGTCGCGATCGATGCCGTCCTTCTTGGCAGCCTTCCAGGCCTCGTCGGTCACTGTGATGCGATACGTCTGCTCCTCTTTTTCGCGACGGAGCAGACCCTTCTTCTTGGTCTCGGTCGCTTCTTCCAGCTTGATCACGCGGTCGTCGGTGAGCTTCATAAGCGTGGCGATATATGCCTGATCGGGCACGTCGTTCCAGCTCATGAGAGCTGCAAGCACCGCGGGATGGTCGGCCGAGGGCACATCGCGGAAGTACTCGTCCTGAAAGAGCGGCTTGGGCTTGGACCTGCGCAGCTTAAGCATCACGATCACACCGGTATAGGCAACCGCCACGACAACACACACCACGGCAATCGCGCCGGCAACCGCACGCGCGTGCTCACGGCGAGCGTTGGCCTCGTCGGCCCATTCCTTCTCTTCGCTCAGGATCGTTGACATGCGCTCTTCGCCCGAAGCGGCAAGCTGCGGCACCCAGTCGCTAGGGAAGGCGATGCGTGCCTCGGCGAATTCGCCCTGGTGCACGCAGGGAATGGTATAGGTGACCATGGGCTCGTCCTCATCGAGCGACACGTCGCCCGTCAGCGGACCATGGCCCCATGCGCGGAAGTTATCGCCCTTGACGGCCGCCGTCCCGGCAGCGGCATTTGCGAAGCACACTTCCATCTCGACGTCATCGGAATCCGCAGACCAGCCGTCACCCACGAACTTCCAGTAGAGCTCGGCGGTATCGGCCCAGTTCATAACCGCACCGGTCATGGTGTAGCTCACGTAGTAGATTGCGCTGTCGCCGCTCTCGTGAGGGCTGAACACCTTAATCCTTACGCCGTCACCGGTCTGCTCGACCGTGTAGACGCCAGAGTCGCCCTTGTTCGCGCTATCGACTTTGTTAAACGCGGTGTCCTCTTCCTCGACACTCAGCACGTCAACGCCCGCCGTGCCGCCCTGCTGGTTGGTGCCCGTATTGATCTCCCAAAACACGCCGTTGATGTCGTCGTCGAAATCAAACTGGCGTCCCTCGACAACGGTCAGCGATCCATCGGCCTCGACCGTGGCACTGATGTAGGTTTGGGTCATGGAATACCCGTCGGCACGTGCAACGGCGGGCAACAGCAGCAGCGCGCACGCGACGAGCGCGCAAATGGAAGCAAATCGCGCAAACGGGCAGCGCTGCCGACAGGTCTTGGCAACGGGGGCGTTCATAGGCACATCCTTTGTCTGTGATACCAGTAGCGTCATTGTCCCACGTTTGCGGGTTCATGTGACGAACATCTAGGTCAGCGGAGTATTAAACGGGACGAAAGTCACGCCCGCGACCGGCACCTGGGGACGTTCCTTATCTGCCGGCAATCTGGGACACTCCTTGGCATAGCCCGCTCCGGCATAGATACCACTTCATAGCTCCGTCACAGGTGTAGCGGCTTTGTGCGGGCGCGGCGTGAGCCGATTAAGCCGGCGAGCGAGGGGCATAAAGCAGTTAAGCGAAAACGGTTTGCCCCTTTGCCGTTCGCTTGAGGATCATGTCCCCCTTTTCCGCGGAAACCCCGGCAGTTGCGAAGAGCTGCCGGGGCTTCTGTCGTTTGAGGGGTTGAAGGGGCTGAGCTTGGGGCGGTAATCGAGGTGTTGAGTCGGTGCCCGCCGCGCACAACACGCAGCCTCGGCAACTCGCGAGCATCGACGACGCCCCCTCACCTCACCCCGCGCTATACTCGTCCGCATGGATATCAACGCATGCAACATAGCAACACACGCCGCGGGCGCACCAGCAGCGGCCGCTCCCGCGCCCGTCGTGGGCCGCTTTGCCCCGTCGCCCTCGGGCCGCATGCATCTGGGCAACGTGTTCAGCTGCCTGTGCGCGTGGCTTTCGGCCCGCAGCCAGGGCGGCAGCATCGTGTTGCGCATCGAGGACCTGGACGATCGCTGCAAGCGCCCGGAACTTGCCGCCCAATTGATTGACGACCTAGCCTGGCTGGGGCTTGAGTGGGACGAAGGCCCCTACTGCCAGCACGATCGCCTGGACTTGTACGAGGACGCCCTGCACCAGCTGCTAGACGCCGGCCTCACCTATCCCTGCTTTTGCACGCGCGCCGAGCTCCACACCGCAAGCGCGCCGCACGCCAGCGACGGCACGCCCATCTACCGCGGCGCCTGCCGAGGCCTTTCTGCCGAGGAGGTTACCCGCCGCAGCGCCCTGCGCGCTCCCGCCACGCGCCTGCGTGTGCCCGCCGTCGACGACCTCGCCGGCGACGTGATCGAATTCGTTGACCGCACGTACGGAGCCCAATGCGAGGCACTCGCCACCGAGTGCGGCGACTTTTTGGTGCGCCGCAGCGACGGCGTGTTTGCCTATCAGCTGGCCGTGGTGGTCGACGACGCTGCCATGGGCGTCACCGAGATCGTACGCGGATGCGACCTGCTTGGTTCCACGCCGCGCCAGATCTATCTGCAACATCTGCTGGGACTGCCCACACCGCGCTACGCGCACATCCCGCTGCTCATGTCGCCGGACGGCCGCCGCCTTTCCAAGCGCGATCGCGATCTGGACCTGGGCGAGCTCCGCACCCGCTTTGGCACACCCGAGGCACTGTTGGGATGGCTCGCCGGGCAAACAGGCATCGCGCCGGACACCACGCCGCGTACCGCCGAGCAGCTGGTCGAGCACTTTAGCTGGGACGTCATCCGCGCGCACCGCGAGAACATCACCGTAATGGCCGAGTAGTCAAACGCCCTGCCCCCTTCACTACCCCCCCCCGACGAGTGCGTAATTCTGTATCTTGTTATGTACGGAATAGTTCCGTACAATGATGCAAAGGAGGTTTTACCATGCCAACGATTGAGAAACAGCGCCGTATGGATCTAAGGCTGACCGAGCGTCAACGCCTTACTTACGAGCGCGCCGCGGCCTTGCGCGGGCAAACTCTCACCCAATGGGCCACGGCTCACCTTGACGAGAGCTCCGCACGTGACATCGCCGAGGCGTCAACAACCTATCTTTCTCCTGATGGTTTTGATGCATTTTGCGAAATGCTCGACTCACCCATGCCCCAAGCCGCAAAAGCGTTGCTCGACCGTAAAGCGATTTGGGAATGAGCACGTTTACCAAGCCCGTTCAACTCCCCGTTGGTCAAGGCATCGAGGCTTTCCACTGCGGTAATACCCTTGTAGACGGATGGGCTAAAAACAGATCAGCCTCGGCGCGAAGAAGAGGGTCGGCGGTTATATACGCATCGTATTACGACGGCGCAGTCGCCGGGTTCTATACGCTATGTACGCACTCCGTAGCTCGCGAAAATGTTGACGGAGGATGGTTCGTTCGGAACTCCCCCTCCCAAGTTCCCGCAGTGTTGCTTGGAATGATGGGGGTTGATGAGAAATTCAAGGGGCTTGGTCTGGGAGCATCGTTGCTCAAAGATGCCATCGAAAACGCCTTGAAAATTTCTGCCCTAGCGGGAGCGCGAGCTTTGGTTGTCGATCCAGTAGATGATGAGGCGGCAGCGTTCTATGCGCATTTCGGCTTTGCAGCCCTACCCGGCACCAACCGAATGGCGTTGAAACTCTAGACCGCCAGCAGCATCTCCTCCAGCTCCCAGTATGTCTTAAGTTACCCTACAGATAATGACTATTGCCAAAATGTAGGGTAACTACCCAAGGCATCATACGAAGAGCTCGCTATGCCTGCCCCTACGCAACGTCCCAGGGCTGGAGCTCGCCGCCCAGGCGAACGATGCAGTCGTAGAGCACGGTGTGGCGCTCGGCCGGGTTGGCATCCCGATGAAAATGCCCGTAGTACCAGCGCTTGTAGTCCAAGCGATCTTCCAGCTCGTCGAAAAATGCCGTAAGCCGATCGACAGCTGGATAATTCCAGCCAGGTGCCGGATAGAGCGTGGGCGAGAGCATGCGCGTGGAGCAGGTGTGGGTGATCACGTAGTCGACCTTCCAGCCCACGCTATCGAGCTTTGCCCGCGCCTCCTCAAAGTTGCGCTCGCCCGGCAGCTCCTGCGGCCACCAGCTGGAATACGGGATGCGGTATTCCTTGTCCACACTCGTGGCGCCGCCCATGGTAAAGATCGTCGACCCACCGAGCTCAAAAACCTCGCCGCGCGTCAGGCGCCGTATAGGCGAGGTGTCCGACAGGCGTTGCGTCAGTCCACCGTGCCACAACTCCAGGGGGCGCTCCGCCCAATGGTCGTAGCGTTCGTGGTTGCCGTCGACGAACAGCACGGTATAGGGGCGCGACTCCAGCCAGGCGATATCGGCGCATTCCTCGGCAGAAAAATCCCACGGAAAGCCAAAGTCTCCCGCGATAATCAGATAGTCGTCGCTCGTCAGACTATCCCCAAGCTCCCAGTCGCGGAGCTTTTGCATGTCGATGCCACCGTGGACATCACCCGTCACATAAACCGTCATCGGATCACCACTTCCCTCTTATAGGCTTCGAGATCGTGCTCGATCTGCTCGTCGCCCGTGGCGTTGACCCACCACGGCCATTTAACGCAACACGCCGGCTCGTCGACCTGCGCAAACCACGACTTGAGCTCCTCCAGGCTCACCGGGGCGTAGCCGTTGGCGTCCACGCCCACGTCATAGCGCAGCAGCCCCTGCCTAAGGTTGAACGTGTTGTACGCGCCGCCGCAGCTGTGGATATGTCCGTGAAGATGCCAGCCGCCGTGCGACATGCCTTGCCAGTCGACCATGGGATAGTGGCTCAGCACGATTTTTTGGCGGTCGATCTTGAGCACACAAATGGGCGGCTCGACGATAAAAGCATCCGCCACCGCAGGCTGCGTCCAGTCTTTGTCGTGGTTGCCAGGCAGCAGATGGACGTGCTTGCATGCAATGCTCTTACGCAGCTCGTAGGCGTCTTGCACCGTCATCTTAAAGCTGAAGTCGCCCAGAATATAAAGCTCGTCGTCCAAAGCGACCTTGCTATTAATGTTGGCGACCATGGCGTCGTTCATCTGCGCACCAGTCGACCAAGGCCTGTCGGCGAGCCGCAGCATGTTCTCGTGTCCAAAGTGGGTATCGCTGGTAAACCAGATCATGGGAACCTCCTAACGCTGTTGCTCAAAATAGTCACTCGCCGTCTCATCCTGCCCATCGGCACATCGCGCTTCGATCGGCACGATATCTTGGTAGATAAGGCGATGCTTTTCATCACGCCATTCATCGTCATGGTAATGGCCAAAGAACCAGGTGCGGTAGTCGAGCCGCCCGTCGAGCTCGCCCAAAAAGGCCTGCAGCGAATCGTCGTAGAACTCGCGATTACACTCCATGCACAGTTCGTCCGCCAAATCGACCGGCGCCTCGTGAGTCACAACATAGTCAACCTTCCAGCCCACGCGATCGAGCGAGGCGCGACAATGGTTCATCTCGCCCTCACTCGGCATTTCCTCGGGCCACCAAGTTTTTCCCTCCCGGCGCCACTGCTTGTCATGGCTCGCGGCGCCGCCCATGATGAGCACCGCGCTCCCCGCGATGTCGAACACCTCGCCGCGCATCAGGTGCAGCACGTGCGGGCGAGCCTCGTGAACGAGGCCCCCGTTCCACTCTCGCGCCGGCAGTCCCGCCAGCAGATGGTGGTTCTCGTGATTGCCGTCGACAAAACACGTGGTCCAGGGCTTGGACTCAAACCAGTCGAGCCAGTATTTGTCGGTGTTCGAGCCGCCCCATATAAAGCCAAAGTCGCCGGCAACGATCACCACGTCATCGCGCGTCAGCGTTCGACCCAATGGCCAAGCGCGCGACGAGAAGCGGCTCGCCCCATACTCGGCAATACCGTGAACGTCTCCGGTAACGAAAATGGACATCAATCAACACCTCCGCGCTGTACGGCTCTGGACAAATCGATGGCAAAAACTGCAGGCCGGCCCCGGCATCTGCATCCCTTAGGGCTTACCCCTCGTTCTTCCATCCAAACGGGTCAAACACCCAAAAAATCAGATCGAGCACGCCGCCGGTTATCATGGCGCCGGCAAGGGCCATGCAAACGTGCAGAGAGCTGGCACTTCGGAGCACGTCAAACGGCCCCAGAACAGCCAGCAGCGCGACCGCTGCGCCGGCAAGGCACAGCGCGAGGCACGGCCCCGCGTCCTTGACGCACTTCTTTGCGAGATGCTTGGTGTTGTCACTCATCAATATCGAGCTCCTTAGAGGGTCGCCGTTCAGATGCATGCCGCCGCGACAGGGCTGGACGGCAGATTCAGTGTCCCATGTCGTGCGGACACGTATTAGTTACCCTACAAATAATTGCATTTGATAGAATGTAGGGTAACTGCTCAGAAGGGAGGCACCATGTCCGTCTTAGAAGATGCCCTAGAAGAGGAATACGCACGCTCGATCCGCCTCCTGGGCCTCATGGAGCAGGAAATTGGCCTCCTTCCAAAGGGCAGCATCCGCATGCGAAATATAAAGGGCCGCGAATACTGCTACCTCAACTATCGAGTCGGCGACAAGGTCAAAAGTGACTATGTCCCTGCTACAGAGGTTGAAGAACTGCGAGCCAAAATCGAACGTCGAAGGGCTCTTGCGGCCGCCATCAAAGAACAGAAGCAGTCTCAAAAGCTAATCATACGTGCGTTGGGAAGGGTACCGAATGCTGACTGAGCAGCAGCAAGCTTTCTCGAAAGTACTTGACCTGGTCGAGGAAGCAGGGTGCTTAGACCACGTTGTCCTCATCGGGTCTTGGGCGGAATTTGCCTACAGACAGGCAGCCTCGTTGACAAAGTGGTCATAAACCCACAGAACGCTCTAAGCCCCAAGCCCGCCCATCAAGAAATCGACCGCAGAGACGATTTTGATGCCGTCAATGTCGGTCGGATGGCTTCCCCGGCGAACGACGATGATCTTCTCGTAACCGCCGGTGATCTTCTCGAGCGACCTAAGCTCAAATGGACGCAGCTCGCGCTCGCGCGTCGCCTCCTCGTCAATCGACTCTGCAACCTGGGCATCACGAAAGTCTATCAACTAATCGAGATATCGATTCTAGGAACAATCCGGTTGTCCATTGCTCGCCCAAATCTGCAAGTTTTTCTCATCACATGACAAGAACTTGCGAATTCTGCAAGTTCTTCTCACGTAGCGACAAGAGCCTGCATATCCGTCCGTGGCCATTTGCGGTCGGATTCTGGCGAGGCCATGCAAAGCAGCAGGCCACATGGCCGACACGGAGCCATGGCATGCGCGGAATCTTGGGGGCAGGACTTCTCCCGGCAGCCTATAAGACAAAAACACATACACATAGATAAAGAGAAGCCCGGCAAGACACGGCGCCAAGGCCGCAGCCACAAACTTGAGTGGCCGATAGTCTAAAAATCACATACGCTCAAAACACGAACGATCGATCTGTTATCCTGGCGCCAACATAGTCTTTCGAAAGGTTTGGCCGGGATGACTACGCAACAGCAGATTGATATTGAATTCGACTCGCTTGCACGCGAGAACGATTCACCCAAGCTCATCGCCAACTCGAAGGCGACAGGCGGAACACTACTATCCGTTATCAAGGAGCAGCTCTCAACCTGCAGCTCTTTTGACTTTTGCGTAGCGTTTGTTGCAGACGGCGGCCTTCAAATCCTGGTCGAGGCGTTCCAGGAGCTCAAGCAGCGTGGCATTAAGGGCAGACTACTCACGTCCACCTATCTCAACTTCAACTCACCCGATGCGTTTCGAAAGCTCCTGGAATACGACAACATAGAAGTTCGCGTATTCCAGGGTAATTTGCATGCCAAGGGATACATTTTTGATAAGGGCGAAACCAGCACGGTCATCGTCGGCAGCTCCAACATGACGCAGACCGCCCTCACCTGTAATAAAGAATGGAACGTGCTGCACCAAACTGTCGAGAACAGCCGCCTGCTCGGAGAGCTTAGAGGCGAGTTTGATTCGCTGTGGAACGACACCTCAACCGTTTTGCTTTCCCAAGACTGGATTGAGAACTATGCCGCATATCGATCGGCACGTCCGTCAAAGCCCAAATCGAAACCGACGTTCCAGGCAACTATTAGCCCAACCACGAATGACCTCGAAGAAATCAAGCCCAATAAAATGCAGCAGCGCGCCCTTGAGGCGCTCGATGTAATCCATCGCAAGGGCGAGACCCGCGCCCTGCTGGTCTCGGCAACCGGCACCGGCAAGACCTTCCTTTCGGCGTTCGATGTACTCGCGTTTAAACCCCGGCGCGTCCTCTTTCTTGCGCACCGCCGGCGCATTATTGACGCCTCCCGCGCAAGCTACGAACGGCTCTTAGGTAGTGCCTATACGTTCGACACCTATCAAACTGGCAAGAATACAAGCAATGCCACCTGCGTGTTTGCCATGTGTTCTTCGATCGCCAAACATTTGAGCGATTTCTGTCCCGATGAGTTCGACTACATCGTCATCGACGAGGCCCACCGCACGGGATCCCAGGGCTACCAATCCATCATGTCGCACTTTACGCCTCGGTTTTATCTGGGCATGACCGCTACACCCAATCGCACCGACGGCTATGACGTCTTTGCCCTTTTCAATCACGTCATCGCGTTCCAGATCACGCTGCAGGACGCTTTGGCCGAGGAGATGCTTGCCCCCTTCCATTATTTTGGCATTCACGATCTGGAGATTGACGACGAAACGGTCGAAGATACCGCCTTGTTCGGACGCTTAACATCCGACGAGCGCGTGCGTCACATCGCCGAGAAGATTGAGGAATATAGCGTCACCAAAAGCAACCGCAGGGGCTTAATCTTCTGCAATCGAAACGCCGAGGCCGAAGAACTGTCACGCAAGTTCAACGCTCTCGGATATCGAACAACTGCGATTAGCGGTCAAGATTCCGATGAGGTCCGCGATGTCGCAATCAGCCGACTTGAAGCCGGCGAGCTCGAGTACATTTTCTCGGTTGATATCATGAACGAAGGCGTCGACATCCCCTCGCTCAATCAGATCATCATGCTTCGACGCACCGACTCCGCAATCATCTTTATTCAGCAGCTCGGCCGTGGCCTGCGCTTGGACAGCGGCAAGGAATACGCACTGATACTCGACTTTATTGGCAATTACCAGAGCAACTTCTTGGTACCCATCGCGCTGTCGGGCGACAAGACGTACAACAAAGATCGCCTGCGTCGTCTCGTCCAAGAGGGCGATTCGGTGATACCCGGATGCTCGACCGTGAGCTTCGATCGTATTTCCGAGGCACGCATTTACAAGGCCATCGATGGCGGCAACTTTACCTCCGCCCGCTTTTTGAAGAACGAATATCTCGACTTGCGGCAGAAGCTCGGAAAGATCCCCTCGCTGCTCGAATTTGATCGCAACGGCTCTATCGACCCGCTACTCATCTTCAAAAGCAGCAAGTCCTACCACGATTTTCTTTCCAAATGTGAGCCGGACTACACGGTCCAGTTTTCCTCGGACCAGATCAAAATCCTCAGATTTATTTCTCAAAAACTTGCCGCGGGCAAGCGATTTGAAGATCTCTATTTGCTTCAAACGCTCGTCGAAGCCGGACACGAGGGCTACCGGCATATGCGCGAGGCTGCGCTTAGGAACTACCACACACAGCTTAAGGACAGCGCCGTTAGGTCGGCAATCACAGTCCTTAAGGGCGACTTTGCCACTCCCAAGGATTTCGTTTCCCTGCTTATTGACGATGGATGCGGACCTCGTCTGACCGAAGCGTTTGCGACCGCTCTGCGCAACGCAGAGTTCAAGCGTCAGATTCTCGAGGTGCTGGATTTTGGCATTGCGCGTAACCGACTCGACTATGCCGAGACGTACCAAAACACAAATTTCGTTCTCAACGCCAAGTACACGTACGAAGAAGTTTGCCGCTTGATGAACTGGGAAAAGAACATCAACGGCCAAAATCTTGGCGGCTACTTCTACGACGAGAAGACCATTACATTCCCCGTGTTTATTAACTATGACAAGGCACCCGACATTAGCGAGTCCATTCAGTATGAAGACCGCTTTGTTTCGCCGAGTAAGCTAGTTGCAATCTCTAAGAACAACCGCACGCTCAACTCCCCCGAGATTCAGCGACTGCAGGCATGGCCGGGCAACGGGCTAAAGACGTATTTGTTTATGCGCAAGAACAAGGACGATAAGGGTGGCAAGGAATTTTACTTCCTAGGCGAAATGCATCCGACTGGCGAGTTCAAAGCTATTAAAACTAAGAGCGGCGACAACGCCGTCGAAATCGAATATGAACTCAATGCTCCCGTGCGCCAGGACATTTACGAGTTTATGCTCAGCGATCTGAGTGAGACAGAGTAACAAAGAAGGAGCGGGCCGCCATGCGACGTCCGCTCCTTTCTCACATAAGCCCGAGTTTCTTTTCGAGTTCCCTAACGACTTTAACGTCCGCCGGAAGCCAATCGACATCCCACAGGTTATTGGTATCGAGCCACTTCATGTCCTCGTGAGCGTGCTCTTTGAACTCGCCCGAAAGGATGCTAGCTAGGTAGCACTGCATCGACAGATGGAACGTCTCGTAATCGTGTTCGACCGTGCAAAGATAGTCGAGGTTACCGATCGTGACCTCGAGCTCTTCTTGAATCTCGCGCACGATTGCCTGCTCGCCGGTCTCACCCGGCTCGAGCTTACCGCCCGGAAACTCCCAGCCGTCTTTAAACTCGCCGTAGCCACGCTGGCAGCTCAGGATTTTCCCGTCCTTCTGAATAATTGCCGCTGCAACATTGATTGATTTCATAACTAGTTATCACCTCTCCAGTTGAGCCCAACCAGTATAGGTGATCAACAAAGATCCGCGTGACGGAACGCTGTTAGAGACTGCATGTTTATTCGCATTACCCGTTCAGTACCATCAGCAAAGGCCTCATTAGTTCGCGTCGTTTGGCGGTTTTAGAGTTTTCTTCTACAAGACCTCTCAGCCGCTGTATATCGAGCCCTCGCCCAAGCGCGTCGTTATAGGCATCGAGAATTAATGAGGGGTCCTCGCAATCGAGGCAAAGATCGACAAGCGTGCGCTCGGGTTTGGTTACTGGCAGGCCGTCGAGCCAAACGATGTCCTGCTCAGCGATCTCGCGCTTTACAAAAGAAAGGGATTCGTTTCTTGTATTGATACGCGTGGGCGCGGTCATCCTGTAGGGGGACAGATAGAAATCGCCCATTTGCTGCAGATTCGCCGCAGTCGTACCGCTCACGGCGATGCCATCCCACTGGCGCTTTCTCTCCCACGCGCAAAGAGAGGGATTGGTGAGTTTCCAAAAAGCGTTGAGCTCGTCGGTGTCTCGGCGCTGTGTTCCAGACATCCGGTAGGCACCGTGGCATATCCGTTCAAGACGCCCCGCACGACATGAGTGCGCCAGCGCATCTCGAGAGATGTCCATGCGAGCCGCCTGAGCTGTGGTGAACACGCCCTCGCTCTCGGAGAGCTCGCTTATCGCCGTTATGTTACTAAAATACTTCATGTTGCAATTGTAGGATATTTTCATACTTTTGCAACGCGATTTTGATCCATGCGATCCATACGACTTTCTTATCCCATTTTTGCCGCCGGCTTGATACCGGCTCACCATCCCCCGCTATCGAGGTCTAATACTTTTCCGTGAAGTGAACGTCTGCTTTTGGACCCCTGAAACATCCGCATTTTTCGGCGGCAAAATCGCAGGATTCCGGCATTAAAACCGCAGGAAACGACACGCTCAAAGTGTCGATGCTTCGGGGGTCCGATTTAGCTCGTTCACTTCTCGGGAAAAGTATTAGACTTCACCACCGGCCATAAAGAATAACCCCCTACCGCCACCCAAAAACTCATCCAACATTAATCTTGGCTCAAGAATCGCTTAATCTATAACCTGCACTATAGAGTTCGACCAAGGGCGGGGCGGCACCGCGCAACGCAGGCCGCCGAACGCAACGCTCGCGCCCGGGCAGATCGCCCGGCGTCGCGCCCATCGAACGAAAGGACAGGTCATGGACGACCTCGAAAAAGTTGAAACCATCCGCACCAAGTGCAACGTGAGTTACACCGACGCCAAGGCCGCGCTCGACACCGCCGACGGCAACGTTTTGGACGCCATCATTTGGCTCGAGTCGCAGGGCAAGACCCAGACCACGTCAGCGCACGCCGCCACCGAGTCCGCGCCGGTCGACGAGCCCTCGGCCGAGATGGTCGCCGCACAGGCCGCCTACGAGAAGTCGAGCGAAAAGACCGACTTTTCCAAGAAGATGGACAGCGTGTGGGAGTACCTCAAAAAGCTCTTCCGCCTGAGCCTGGACACCAAGTTTATCGCCACGCGCCGCGACGCCATCATCCTCAACATCCCCATCCTGATTCCCATCGTCGCCCTGTTTGCCTGGGGCGCCACGATATGGCTGATGCTGCTTGGCCTGTTCTTTGGCATGCGCTACCGCATCGATAGCGACGGCGACGTGCCCGGCAGCATCAACAACCTGATGGACAGCGCTGCCAATGCCGCGGACGACATCAAGCAAAATCTGAACGACGACAAGTAATCGCAGACGGGGGCACGTATGGCACGAATCCTGATCGTAGAGGACGAGGAGAAAATCGCCCGCTTTGTGACACTCGAGCTGGAGCACGAGGGCTACCAGGTGGAGCACGCCGCCGACGGACGCACCGCCGTTGACCTGGCGCTGGAGCGCGACTACGATCTGATTCTGCTCGATGTACTGTTGCCGCAGCTCAACGGCATGGAGGTGCTGCGGCGCGTACGCAAGCACAAGGATGTGCCGGTGATCATGGTCACCGCGCGCGATGCCGTGATGGACAAGGTGGCAGGGCTTGACGCCGGTGCTGACGATTACCTGACCAAGCCGTTTGCGATCGAGGAGCTTTTCGCACGGATCCGCGTGGCGTTGAAGCGCGCTGAGGCCGTACGGGCGGCTTCGGGTGTTGGCGGCGTTGGGGCCGGGGAGGGCGCTACGGGTGCCGCAGCGGTGCCCCCGGTCAGCGCCTCGACCCAAGCCTCTGCCATGCCCTCTCCCGCTGCGCTCACCGTGGGCTCGGTCGCGCTCGACCCCGACCGCCGCGAAGTCACGGTCGGCGGCTCGCCCATCGCGCTCACGGCCCGCGAGTTCGACGTCCTCGCCCTGCTTTTGGCACACGCCGGCACCGTGCTCACGCGCGAGCGCATTGCGCACGAGGCGCTGGGCTACGAATACGTGGGCGACACCAACAACGTCGATGTACACATCGCGCACCTGCGCGCCAAGATCGAGGACGCCGGCGGCGCCCGCATCATCCAGACCGTGCGCGGGGTGGGCTATGTCTGCCGCGCGTAACGACGAGGCTAAGCGCGTCACCTCCATCGCCCGCGCCATCAACTGGAGCTATATGTGGCGCCGCTTGGTGAGCTACGTCTGGCTGGATCTGTTGCTGCTGCTTGTTGCGGCGGCGATCCTCGTCTATGGCTACAACCAGACGCTGCCCGATGGCGCGTTTACCGCGGGATGGATCCCCGGCGCCGCCGTTCGCAGGATGTCGCTGACCCCCGCGCGCGGCTGGAACCTGACCACGCTCACCTATACCGTCGAGCTCGCGCGTAACACCAAGACCTTCCCCCTCGCACAGGACCTCGTCACGCTATGGCCTCTCTACCTTGTCGTTGCGGGCTGGCAGGTTATCAGCGTGCTCAACATGCTCGGCGGAGCCCGCCGCGTGCGCCGCACTATGGCGCCGCTCAACGACCTGGCCCTGCGCGTTGACGAACTCGGCCGCATGCAGCTCGCCGGTGGCAAGATGGAAACGCTCGAGCAGGCCATCGAGCGCGCAAGCGTCGACTCGCCGAGCGTCACCACCGGCGACGCCGATCTGGCGAGTATCGAGGTCGCGCTCAACCGCCTGCTGCGTCAGATGCAAGAAGCAAAGCTGCAGCAGATGCGCTTTGTCAACGATGCGAGTCACGAGCTGCGCACGCCCATCGCGGTGATTCAGGGCTACGTGAACATGCTCGACCGATGGGGCAAAAACGACCCGGACGTGCTATCAGAGTCCATCGCCTCGCTCAAAGCCGAAAGCGAGCATATGCAGGAGCTCGTGGAGCAGCTGCTGTTTTTGGCGCGCGGCGATGCCGGTCGCACCGTGCTGCGGCGCGCGAATACCAACCTGGCTGCACTGGTCGGCGAGGTTTGCGAAGAATCGCAGATGATCGATGCCGGGCACACATATCGGCTGGTGTATGATGCCGCACTTACCAGCGACCCGCGCTGCAACGCATCGGTTGACGTGGCACTCGTGAAGCAGGCACTGCGCGTGATCGTGCAAAACGCCGCCAAGTATTCGGACGCGGGCACAACCGTCACGTTTGCCATAACGCCGGATGCGGGCGCGGGCACGATCGACATAAGCGTTGAGGACGAGGGCATCGGCATGAACCAGGAATCCGCAGCTCACGCGTTCGAGCGGTTCTACCGTGCCGACAACGCGCGCGATGCCGGCGCGCAGGGCTCGGGTCTGGGACTCGCCATTGCCAAGTGGATTGTCGATAGCCACGGCGGCGTCATCGGTGTGACCTCGGTCGAAGGGGTCGGCAGCCGCTTTACGATTCGCCTTCCGCGGTAGGGGCGTCTCTCACGAATCGAAGGTGAATGCTTTTCCGCGAAGTGAACGACCTATTTTGGACCCCCGAAGCATCCGCACTTTTTAGCGCCAAAACCGCAGGAAAAACCTGACAAAACCGCAGGAAACGGTGCCTCCAAAGTGTCGATGCTCCAGGGGTTCGATTTCACTCGTTCACTTCGCGGAAAGCCATTCACCTTCGATTTACGGCAGCCCGTCAGTCACCCTCTCGGCATTAAAAATGGGGCAAGGCCACACGCCTTACCCCATTTTTCGTTAGCTATGGCAGCCTGTGCGCTACTCGCGGCACAGGTGCACGGCGAAGCCGGCGAACTCGCGCTTAAAGTACACGAGCTTGGTGCCGCCGTCGGGCAGCAGCACGCGCGACTCCTCGTTGACCTCGAGTCCGCGCTCGGCAAACCACTTCTCGGCCGCATCGATGTCATTGACAGCGAAGCCAATGTGGCCCTTGGTGCCACGACCGTTCTGCTTCATGACCTCGATCAGCGAATCGTTAAAGTACGAAACCGAGGTCTCGATGACGGGCAGCCCCATCATCGTCGAGAACAGCTCCGCGATCTCCAGCGCATCTGCCGGGTCGGTGGCGTTAATGCCCACATGGGCAACGCGCATGCCAAAGAGCTCGACCGGGTTGGCGTTCTGCTCACCCATACAGTCAGCGCCTACTGAGCCATGACGTCGAGGACGGCCTTCTCGGCAGCAACGCGGTTCATGCCGGTCATGAAGGGCACGCCGCTCACGTACGGGCAGGTGAGGCCCTCGGGGGCAACGGTGGTGGCGATCAGCAGGTCGGCGCCCTCGTCGCAAGCGTCCTTGGCCTCGGAGATGGCGCACTGCACGATCTCGTACTTGTCGGCGTAACCGTTGGCGTCGAGCATGGTGGCGACCTTCTGGGCAACGAGCGTGGAAGTGGCAGCGCCAGCACCGCAAGCCAAAACGATCTTCTTCATAGGTAATGTCTCCCTTCATGGTTTACTTTAGGTAAGTGTACCGCAGCGAGCGATGGCGCTCGGCCTCGATGCGCTTTTATGCCAGTTTGCTTGCACGCTGCGTATAATACATCTAGTACGTGTTGTCATACCGCTCGCTTTACGAGCGACTAAGGACCCCAATATGCCCGATTCCCGCACACTCTGGACCGCCGTCGTTATCATCTGCATCGCCGTGTCGGTGTTCTTTAGCGTCAAAAAACGCACCACGTTTAAGCGCCTACAGCAGCTTATGGCCGCTAAGCAGTGGGACGAGTTCGATCGCTTGCTCGACGCCAAACTCACCAGCATGCTGTACCCGCGCTACAACCGCGACTACCTGCGCCTGAACTCCTATCTGCTGCGCGAGGACCACAAGCGCGCCGACGAGATGTTCGATTTGCTGCTGGGACTCAACCTGCCCAAGATGCAGCGCGTCGACCTGGTAATCAAGGCCTTTAACTACTACGTTGGCCAGGAGGACCGCAAAAAGTCCAAGGAGTTGCTGCACGAGATCAAGGGCTTTGAGGGCGGTCAGGCCGAGGCAGTCGCGCACGAATGCCAGCTGATGTACGACACGATGATCCTCAAGCGCCACAACGACATCCCCGAGCTGGAGCGCATGCTCAAGGAGGCCGGTGACGACAAGGTCAAGAGCTGCCGCCTGGAATACCTGCTGGCCCTGCAGTACAAGAACAAGGGCGACGAGGCCAAGTTTGCCGAGTACTTGGAAAAGTCGGGCCAGCACTCGATGGCTGTCAACGCGTAACGGGCGGCTTGTGCTAGACTTCTAGTCTCACGGGGGCGTGGCGGAATTGGCATACGCAGGAGACTTAAAATCTCTCGCCGCAAGGATTGTGGGTTCGAGTCCCACCGCCCCTACCATATGGAGCTTTCGAGCCCGTGTCCCCCAGGGATGCGGGCTCGTTTCTTTTGGACGCCGGTGGGGCTCGAACCCGCGAGGGGGCGAGCGTCAAGCGGACGCGCAGCGTCCGCAGCGAGCCGACGAGGGCGCCGACAGGCGGCCGAAGCCGGTGCGTATTTGCGCAGCAAATACGCGGACGTCCCACCGCCCCTACCACGTATTGTTTACGGGCCCGTGTCCCCCAGGGATGCGGACTCGTTTCTTTTGGACGCCGGTGGACTTTAGAAGTTGCGGTGGAATAGTTCTTGTTTATGCCGTTTACCGGCCCATTTAGGAACTATTTCACCACAACTTAGATTGGTACTCCCACATTTTTCTATGGAAAAACGTGGCTAACTCCCACATTTTTCGATGGAAAAATGTGGTTGTCTCGCACATTTTCAAAGGGAAACGCCCAAATGGCCTTATACTAGCCAAGAGAGTTGGGAGGCAATATGCAGCGACAGCTTATGAGTGAACTTATCGCTTGGAAATCGAGAGCGAATCGCAAACCCCTCTTGCTTAAGGGTGCCCGCCAGACAGGAAAGACTTGGCTTCTTAACGAATTCGCGAGCCAACAGTATCGAAACATCATTCGTTTCGACTTTATGCTCGAACCGAGCGCACGCTCGCTGTTCGATGGAGACCTCGACCCCAAGCGCATCATCTCCCAGATAGAGCTTCTTCGCGGCCAAACCGTAACTCCGGCAGACACGCTCATCATCTTTGACGAGATCCAAGAGGCACCGCGCGGCATCACCTCGCTCAAGTACTTCAACGAGCTTGCGCCCGAATACCATATCGTCGCAGCCGGCTCCTATATGGGCCTCGCGCTCCGGCGCGAAAACGAGTCATTTCCCGTCGGCAAAATCGACCAGCTCACCATGCGTCCCATGGGGTTTACCGAGTTCGTTCGCGCCGTCGATGGCGACCCGCTCGCCGACGCCATCCTTGCCGCAGACATGAATCTTCTGGCAAACGTTACCGAAAAGCTCGAGCACTTGCTCAAGGAATATCTCGTTGTCGGCGGCATGCCCGAAGTCGTCTCCGCCTTCGCCGCGACCCGCGATTTCATTGAAGCCCGCAGGCTTCAGCAACAAATCATCGAGGCTTACGAATCCGATTTTGGCAAACATGCGCCCGCCCGCATTGTCGAGCGCATGAGGCTGGTTTGGAAATCCCTCCCCGGCCAGCTTGCAAAGGAAAATAAAAAGTTCATCTACGGAGCCCTTCGCCCCGGGGCGCGCGCACGCGATTTCGAAGAGAGTCTCCAGTGGCTCATGGATTACGGAATCGTTCATAAGGTGCCGCGCGTTTCCGCTCTCAGGGCACCGCTTTCGAGCTATGAGGACCTCTCGGGCTTCAAGCTGTTTTGCATCGACACCGGCATCCTCGGCGCGCTCTCCAACCTCCCACCGACCATCGTCCTGGACGGCTCCGCTGTTTTCACCGAGTTTAAGGGCTCGCTCACCGAGCAATATGTCGCACAGGAACTCTTGCTGCAAGACAAAAGTCCTGCGTACTGGTCCTCTACCTCCGGCAATGCCGAAACCGACTTTGCCATCGACCATGCGGGAACCGCGCTTCCGCTTGAGGTCAAGGCGGCGGAGAACCTCAAAGCAAAGAGCCTGAAAATAGCCTGCGATAAATTCAAACTCGAACGCTGTGTGAGGACCTCCCTGGCGGCATATAGAGACGAGGGCACGCTCGTCAATATTCCGCTTTGGGAGATTGGGCAGATCGACAAGCTGGCATAGGCGCTGTGGGGACGCCCCGCAAGGACTGGCCCAAGGTGCCGGCAGAAAAGGAACGTCCCTAAGTGCGGCTGTTGAGTTGCGGTGGAATAGGGACTGTTTGGGGCCCGAAAGGGCGATTTTAGTCCGTATTTCACCGCAACTTATTGGAGGGCACTCAGGCTGGGGATCCAACCGATGGTGGGGGTCGCGCCGTCGAGAACCTCATTGATGGTAGCGGCCATGCCGGCGAGTAGGCTGTTCTCGCTTACGGCGAGCGTGTCGTAGCCGCCGGCTCGCATAAGCTCGCGGATCACCGCGGCGCCAGCGAGAATCACGCCCGCGCGTTTGGGCTGCACGCCTGGCAGCGCGGCGATGCCTGCAACATCCAGCGTGGACATGCGCTCGATAGCGGCCGAGACCTGCTCCAGCGAAAGCTCGCGCAGGTGCACAAAGCTCGAATCGTACGGTTCCAGCTCATGAACGAGCGCCACGAGCGTGGTGACGGTGCCACCCACCGCGACCAAGCGCTCGGCGCGTTCAAAATTGCTCGGCAGGCCTTCAAAATAGGCAGCGAACTGCTCGCCCGCCCAGTTGGCGGCGGCAGCAAGCTCGCCGTCCGCAGGCGGCAGCACCGAGAAGAAGCGCTCCGTCACACGACGGCAGCCAATGTCCAGCGAACGCGTGCCCTCCAGCGCAAAGACCCCACGCTCCGGTGCGTACACACCCGTCGCGAGTTCCGTGGACCCGCCGCCCGAATCCGCGACAATAATGCGCTCGCCTGCAAAGTCGTGCGCCACGCCAAAAAACGTCAGGCGCGCCTCGACCTCGCCCGGAATCACCTGCGGCTCAAGCCCCAGATCGCGCAGGCCGTCCAGCAGCAGTGCGGCATTGGATGCATCGCGCGCGGCGCTCGTGCAGGTGGTGCAGATGCACGCGACCCCAAAGGCACGTGCCTCGTCCACAAACATGCGGCATGCGGCAAGCACGCGCTCAACGGCCGCCTCGCAAAAGCGCCCCGTCGCGTCGACACCCTCGCCTAGATCGGTAATCTCGGTATGCTTGGACGATTCCACGATCGCCCCGCCCTCGACCTGGGCCAGCACCAGTCGCGACGACACCGTTCCCAAGTCAATCGCCGCCACCTTATATCGTTTGCAATTCGTCATTGCAGGCTCCCCTCCGGGCGCTATTCGCCGCTGGACGCGACCGTCTGACCCTCGACGCCGTTAAATCCAAACAGCATGTCGAGCGTCTGGATGTACCACGGCACGTCCTTGCCCACCTCTTCGATCTCTTTGGCCACTTCGCTGGCCTTTTTGGCGTTCGACGACTTCTTGCTCGAAGACGAATCCGAATCGTCGTACAGGCCCAGCACGTCAATCTTGGTCTCGCCGGGCATCACCAGGCCCAGATCCTCGGTCGCCGCGTCCTTAATGCCCTCCTCCGAGAGCAGTTTGTCGACGCTTTTCTGCAGCTCGTCGTTGTACTGCTGGCGAATCTCGACCTGCTTGGCCAAGATGTCGCTCGAGCGTTTGGCAACGTAGAGGTCGCGCACGGGAAAGTACAGGCTCACGAGCACCAGGGCAACGACAATACCGATAAACAGTCCACGCTGGGGCCCATGGGTAAAGTCGTAGATTGCCTTGACCACCGCGTTGTCGTTGGCGTAGTGCATGAAGTCCGAGCCCGAAAGACGGCTCGAGGGCTTGGTCGACTTGTCGTGCGCTTGAGCAGACGGGCGCGATTCGTACGTCGCGCGCGACGGACGGTCCGGGCGATGCGTCGACATATTCGTTTGAGCATGGGAGTGCGAAGTGCCCGGCGTGCGATGCGTGGGACGGGCAGCACCCGTATATTCGGGCCCGCCAAGCTGCACCGAATGCGCGCGGCGAGACGACGGCTCACGCGAACCGGCGGAATAGTACCTGTTGTCGTAAATCTGATCCATGTGCGCCTTGTGCGGTTGAGGTTTGTTTGCGCTAAGTATTCTAGTTATAGCACGAGCGCGCGCACCGCCTTCGGCAGCCTTTGCTCGACATAAAAAAGGCGCTGAGCCACACGGCCCAGCGCCCAATAGCGGCCATCAGAAGTGGAACGGAGCCGAGTCAACTCCGCCCCCGCGAGCACCGCGTGTTTAGCGAATGTTGTAGAACGCAGACTTGCCGGCGTAGCGCGCGCTGCCCTCGAGCTCGTCCTCGATGCGGATGAGCTGGTTGTACTTGGCGATACGGTCACTGCGGCACGGGGCGCCCGACTTGATCTGGCCGGCGTTGACGCCCACAACGAGGTCGGCGATCGTGGAGTCCTCGGTCTCGCCGGAGCGGTGGCTCACGATGCAAGCGTAGCCGGCCTCCTTGGCGGTCTCGATGGCCTCGAGCGACTCGGTGAGCGTACCGATCTGGTTAACCTTGACCAGGATTGCGTTGGCGGCACCCAGCTCGATGCCCTTCTTGAGGCGCTCGGTGTTGGTGACGAACAGGTCGTCGCCCACCAGCTGCACCTTGTTGCCAATGCGACGTGTCAGCTCGACCCAGCCGTCCCAGTCCTCCTCGGCCATGCCGTCCTCGATGGAGATGATGGGATAGGTGTCGACGAGTTTCTCCCAGTAATCGACCATCTGGGCACTCGTGTACTCCACACCCTCGCCCTTGAGCTCGTACATGCCTGTCTCGGCGTTGTAGAACTCGGTGGACGCCGGATCCATGGCATACATGAAGTCGACGCCGGGCTTAAAGCCGGCCTTCTCCACGGCCTTGGTGATGTACTCGAACGGCTCGGCGTTGGTCTTAAGGTTGGGCGCAAAGCCGCCCTCGTCGCCCACGCCGCCGCCCAGACCCGCCTCGTGCAGCACGCCCTTGAGAGTATGGTAGACCTCGGCGCACCAACGCAGGCCCTCGGCAAAGCTCGGGGCGCCCACCGGCATGATCATGAACTCCTGGAAGTCGACGTTGTTGTCGGCATGCACGCCGCCGTTGAGGATGTTCATCATGGGCGTGGGCAGCAGATGAGCGTTGACGCCGCCCAGGTACTGATACAGCGACAGGCCCGCCGACTCGGCAGCGGCGCGGGCGACGGCCAGCGACACGCCCAGAATGGCGTTGGCGCCGAGCTTGGTCTTGTTGGGGGTACCGTCCGCGGCGATCAGCGCGGCATCGACGGCGCGCTGATCGAAGGCATCGAGGCCCACGACGGCATCGGCGCACTCGTTGTTGACGTGCTCGACGGCCTGCGAGACACCCTTGCCCAGGTAGCGACCCTTGTCGCCGTCGCGCAGCTCGCATGCCTCAAAGGCGCCGGTCGAAGCGCCCGAAGGCACCATCGCGCGGCCGAAGCTGCCGTCCTCGAGCACGACCTCGACCTCGACGGTGGGATTGCCGCGGCTGTCGAGTACCTCGCGACCGTAAACGTCCAAAATATCGCTCATGTTGTCTCCCTCTCACTTGGAAACGTAGTGGATGCAAGCGACTGGCCGACTGTGCACCATCGGTGTGCCTCCGTAAGTTAGCCGTGTCGCACTTTTTGCATTATGCCCTAAGTTAGCCGAGGGATACATATGAATTGGAGAAATCATTCTTTGGGGCGCTTGTTTTTGCACCGAGCATTCATCTCTAGAGGTCGCCCCCCCCATTAAATTCTTCTATCGGCATACCGTCTTTACCTGGCTTGCGAATGAAAGAGCCAATAATGTGCTTTTACATCGTGCAAAGTTCTGGATATCGTGCAATTCTAATGGTCTGAAGTTCTGGATATCGTGCATAATCAGGTTATAAAAGTTCTGGATATCGTGTACGAGGTAGCCATGCTTAAACGAAAAGCCTATGACAAACTACTAAAATGGAAGCATGAAAGCGCTGGTAAAACGGCACTTCTTATTGAAGGAGCCCGTCGCGTCGGCAAGAGCACGCTTGCCCGCATGTTTGGAGAAACCGAATACAAGTCCTGCCTTGTCATTGATTTCTTTCAAGCACCTGCCGAAGTTAAGCAATATTTTGAGGACTACCGCACTGACTTCGACTCGCTCTTCCTCTATCTCTCGGTTTTCTATAACGTCAAACTCTATGAACACGAGACGCTTATCGTCTTTGACGAGGTCCAGATGTACCCGCAAGCACGCGGACTCATCAAGTATCTCGTTGCAGACGGACGTTACGACTACATCGAAACTGGATCCCTGCTCAGCATCAAGCAGAACATTAAAGATATCGTCATCCCATCCGAGGAAGAGTCTCTGGAACTTGAGCCCCTCGACTTTGAGGAGTTTCTTTGGGGCATGGACGAAAAGGGGCTGGCCGATCTCATTCGCATGAGTTTTAACAAGATGAAGCCGCTCCCCGATGCCCTACATCGCAGAGCGCTCTCCCTTATGCGCGAATACATGCTCGTAGGCGGCATGCCTGAGCCGGTATCCATCTATGTTGAACAGCGCGCTTTTGCGCCCGTCGACGCTTCGAAGCGCCGAATCGTCCAGCTCTATCGCAACGATATCTCTCGTTTTGCAACCGGTTACGAATTCAAAGTCGTCTCCGTACTTGATGGCATCCCGGGTCAGCTCTCTAGGCACGAAAAACGATTCAAGCTTTCCTCACTTGATAAAAACGCACGCATGCGCACCTACGAAGAAGCCTTCTTTTGGCTGGCAGACGCGCGAATTGCCAATATCTGCTATGCCGCAAGCGAACCGAGCGTGGGCCTTTCGCTCAGCATGGAGCAAACGGCCCTCAAGTGCTACATGGCAGACACCGGCCTGCTTGTAACGCTTGCCTTCTCTGACAACAACGATACCGATGAAGACGTTTACAGGGCCGTGCTTCGCGGCGACATCGGATTGAACGAAGGAATGCTGACCGAAAACTACGTTGCCCAATCTCTAAAGGCCAATGGGCACAGGCTCTTCTTTTATTCCCAAAGCGGAAAGAAGGAGGGGGAGGAGCGCATGGAAATCGACTTCCTCGTTACCCGACCCTATATCAACGCCGCTGGAAAGCCGCGCATCAGCCCCATCGAAGTTAAGTCGCCGCGCAAATACGGGACCATCTCCCTCGATCGGTTCCGCGCACGCTTTAACAAGAAGATCGGGACGGCATATGTGCTGCATCCTAAACAACTCGAGTGGGATGCCGAAGCACAGCTGGCACATCTTCCGCTGTATATGGCTTTTTGCTTGTAGAGACCTCTCTGTGAGGCGCTGACGCAAACGAATACTGCATGAGGCGCAGGTCACTCGTTTGCCTTGGCGGCGTCCCACAGGTCGTTGAGGCCGTGGGTCGAAAGCTCGGCAAGATCCACGTGGGCGTCGGCCGCCATCTGCTCCATCGCGGCCCAACGGTGGCGGAACTTGGCCGTGCTGGCACGCAGAGCGCTCTCGGCGTCAATTCCCTCTTTGCGCGCGACGTTGACCAGAGCAAAGAGCAAATCGCCAAACTCCATCTCGCGCTCGGGCGAGCCAGGCTCCTCGGCCTCAAACTCGGCACGCTCCTCGGCGACCTCGTCCCACACGTCCTGGACCGTCTCCCACTCAAAGCCCACGGCAGCCGCCTTGCGCGACACCTTCTGGGCCTGCATCAGCGCCGGCAGATGCGTGGGCACGCCGTCGAGCAGGCCCTCGGGCGCAGCCTCGCCTGCCGCCACGGCCTTGTCCTTGGCAGCCTTCTCGGCAAGCTTAACCTCGTCCCAAATCTTGAGCACCTCGTCGGAGCCCTCGGCGTCCGCATCGCCAAACACGTGCGGATGACGACGGATGAGCTTGGCGTCGATATCGCGTGCCACATCGGCAAGCGTAAACTCGCCGGCGTCCGCCGCAATCTGCGCATGCAGTACCACCTGCATGAGCACGTCGCCCAGCTCCTCGCGCAGATGCGCCACGTCGTCCGCCTCGATGCAATCGAGCGCCTCGTAGGCCTCCTCGATCATGTTCTTGCCAATGCTGCGGTGCGTCTGCTCGCGGTCCCACGGGCAGCCATCGGGCTGACGCAGACGCCAGATGGTCTGCACCAAATGCTGCAGCTCGGCCGACGCGTCAACCAGCGTGGACAGATCGCGCGAGCCCTCGGCATTTTGCTGAGCCATATGCTCGGACATGGTTACTCCTCCTCCAGGATCACGTGGCGGAACGCGCCGCCCTCGTAGATACCGTAGCTGTGCGTGCCGTCTTTGGGGATGCTCACGCTACCGGGATTGAAGAGCCACAGGCCCGGGTGCGTCGCGCTCGCTTCGTTGACCTTAATGTGCGTGTGGCCGTAGACGAGCGTGGAGCCCTCGGGCAGCGCGGGCGCGTGGTCGACGCTGTTGTGCATGCCGGCGCCAAAGACGTGGCCGTGCGTCAGGAACAGCTCGCGGCCGGCCTCGTCGAACAGCGTAGCGTAGTCCGCCATGACGGGAAAGTCGAGGACCATCTGGTCGACCTCGGCGTCGCAGTTGCCGCGGACGGCAATGATGCGGTCGGCCAGGGCGTTGAGCAGCGGAATCACGCGCTTGGGGGCGTAGTCGCGCGGCAGGTCGTTGCGCGGGCCGTGGTAGAGCAGGTCGCCCAGCAGCACGATGCGGTCGGGCTGCTCGGATTCGATGGCGGCGACCAGGCGCTCGGTCCAGTATGCCGAGCCGTGAATGTCGGAAGCGATGAGGTATTTCATGGGGAGTCCTTTCGGTGTGGGGTTGATGGGGCTGGGCGCGGGATGTCGCCGGCCGCGCTATTCAAATCGCAGTGCTGGGGCTTGTGCCGCCTGCATCACGCGCTGGAGCGGCACATTATGCTCGCGGGCAAGACGGGCGCAGTCCTCGTACTCGGGCGCCGCACGCTCACTGCCGTCGGGCAGGGTGGCTACTTTGACGGCCACCTCGCCCCAAGGCGTCGCTACCTGCTCAAAACGACGCGGCAGGCAGACGCGTTCCATCACCTGGCGACGAACGGCGTTGGTCGTGGTCTCCAAAAAGATAATCGTCTGTAGGCGCTCGATATCCTCGTGCGAGCAGATCACCTGCAACTGCCATCCGGGGCGGCCCTTTTTGCAGTAGAGGGACAGCCAGTGCACCTCGCGGGCGCCGGCCTCGCGCAGGCGGTCAGCGGCGTAGGCGAGCACCTCGGGCGACGCGTCATCGATGTCGCACTCCAGCTTGACGATAGTTTCGGGCGCATCGGTCTCGCGAGACAGCGGAGATGTACTTCCACGTTGCATACGGTCCGAATCCTTTCCGCACGGGCTCGTTTTATTCACCCAAACGCTAGCACATCGAACGTGGCACAGGCGTGACATTCGTCCGTCGCCGCCCTCACCCCTATCCAAACGTGTACGTCAGCCTCCAAACATGTCATTTTTTGTCGGTTTTGGAGGCTGACGTACACGTTTTGGAGCGAGGCCGCACACGATCAGAATTGCGCCCGCACTCCGTCCACCACAAAGTTCGCCGCACTCAACAATTTTGGACTTTCTACGCAGTTCATCGACCAAAAATTACCCTCGACATACTTACCCGCTGCACGATGTTACTCTAGTTGCATTTGGCTAACTAATCGGCTGCCGAGGACCCCGCCCGGCACCGTTACGGCATCGGAGGTTTCATGTTCGAGAAGCGGCTCTTCTCCCTGGTTCCGCAGGCAACGCCCTACATTGTGGCGAGCGTCCTGTTTAAATGGATAGCGCTCATGGCAATCATCACGGTGATGTGGGTGCTTGCGCGCATCTTGGGCGGCATCGTCACGGACGGTCTTTCCGCCGCGCTCGCCGTCGATGCCCTCGCACAGGCGGCCTTGCCGCTCGCCGCCGCCATCATCGTGCGCGCCGCCTCCATCTACCTGGCCCAACGCGCCGGCGACAAGGCCGCGTTCGAGGCCGTCCGCCGCGTGCGCTCGCTCGTCTACGACAAGCTCACCGCACTCGGCCCCTCCTACACCGAGACCGTCCCCACCGCCGAGGCCGTCCAGACCAGCGTCGAGGGCGCCACGCAACTCCAGGTGTACTTTGGCGGTTACCTGCCGCAGCTCTTCTTTGCCGGCTTGGCACCCATCACGCTGTTTGTACTGCTCGTGGGCCAGGCGGGTCTTCCCGCCGCGCTGCTGCTCGCCTGCGTTCCGGTCATCCCCGTCTCCATCATGATGGTCATGCGCAACGCCAAAAAGATCGGTGCCGAGTACTGGGGCAGCTATGTCGATCTTGGCGGCATGTTCCTGGAGGCCGTGCAGGGTCTCACCACCCTTAAGGTCTACCAGGCCGATCGCAGCTGGCACGAGCGCATCAACGCCGAGTCCGAGCGTTTCCGCACAGCGACCATGCGCCTGCTGGTGATGCAGCTGCGCTCCATTTGCGTTATGGACCTGGTCGTCTATATGGGCGCCGCGCTCGGCATTATCGTAGCCGCGCTGCAGCTCGCCACGGGCAAGATCGGCTTTGAGGCGGCCTTCCTCATCGTCTTTCTGTCGCAGGAGTTCTTTTTGCCCATGCGCCGCCTGGGATCGCTGTTCCACACGGCTATGAACGGCATGGCCGCCTCGCGCCGCATGTTTGGCATTTTGGATACGCCCGAGCCCGAGCGCGGCGATGTTGAGCTTGACGGTCGCGGCAATATCGAGCTCGCGGGCGTGAGCTATGCATACGGCGACCGCACGGTGCTGGACAGCGCCAGCGCGACCATTGCGCACTGCTCGCTCGTGACACTCGTGGGCGAAAGCGGCGGCGGCAAGTCCACGCTCGCGGGGATTATCGCGGGCCGCAAGGGTGCCTACCGTGGCAGCGTTCGCATCGGCGGCGTTGAACTGCGCGATGCCACGGCCACCTCACTCATGCGCGCCGTCACGCTGGTGCCCACCAACGGCTACCTGTTTGCCGGCACCCTGCGCGACAACCTGCTGCTCGCCCAGCCCAACGCCACCGACGCCGAGCTTTTGCGCGCGCTCGGCCGCACGCGCGTGGCGGCCTTTGTGCAGGCCAACGGCGGGCTCGACATGGTGATTAACGAGGGCGGCACCAACCTTTCGGGCGGCCAGCGCCAGCGCGTGTGCATGGCCCGCGCCCTGCTGCACAACTCGCCCATCTATGTGTTTGACGAGGCGACGAGCAACGTCGATGCCGCAAGCGAGGCCGCGATCGGCGAGGTCATCGCGTCGCTTGCCGGCGAGCACACCGTAATTGTGGTGGCACACCGCCTGTCGACGATCGTGGACGCCGATCAGATCCTGGTGCTGGAACGCGGCCGCATTGCCGAGCACGGGACTCACGGCGAGCTCTTGGCCGCCGCGGGCGCCTATGCGCGCATGTGGAACAGCCAGGAGCAGCTCTCGGCATATGCGTATGCAGAGGGTGATGCTGAGGATGCCGGCGCGGTTGAGGCTGTTGACGGCAGCGCCGCCTGTGCCGATGGCCTCAACGGTACTAGTTCGTCTTCCGCTGCCGCGGCGCCTGACTCCGGCCGCGCCCGTCGCTCGGCGCCGTCCATCATGTGGCGCATGATGGGGCTCGTCCGACCGCTTGCCGGCTGGCTTGTGCTAGCCGTCGCGCTGGGCAGCATCGGCATGCTCACCGCCGCGTTCGTGTCGGCCTTTGGCGCCCTTGGCCTTATGGCCGCGCTGGGCCGCAACGCCTTGGGGCTTGGTCTTATCGCAGCATGCGCGGCCTGCGCCGCCTGCGGCATCGCGCGCGGGCCGCTCCACTACGGCGAGCAGCTCTGCAACCATTACATCGCATTCCGTCTGCTCGCACACATTCGCGACCTGGTGTTTGGCGCCCTGCGCCAGCTCGCCCCCGCCAAGCTCGAGGGCCGCGGCAAGGGCGAGCTCGTGAGCCTGGTCACCTCGGATATCGAGCTGCTCGAGGTCTTCTACGCGCACACCATCTCGCCCATTGCCATAGCTCTGGTCTGCACCGTTGTGTTTGAGGGCTTTTTGCTGGCTGTGAGCCCCGAGCTCGCGGGCATCGCGCTCGTGGCCTACGCGGTCCTGGGCGTGCTGCTGCCCCTGACCTCGGCCAAGGCATGCGGCACCACCGGCCGCCAGAGCCGCGAGGGCGCCGGTAAGCTGGGCGCCTTTGTACTCGACAGTCTGCGCGGCGCGGGCGAGACCATCCAGTTTGCCGGTGGCACCGATCGCAGCCGTGCCCTGGGCAAGCTGACCGAGCAAGTCGGCGCCGTGGACGCGCGCCTCAAGCGCCGCCAGGCGGTCAGCGAGGCCGTAGCCGATGCGCTTATTCTTGTGGCTAATCTGGTGATGCTCGGGCGTGCGCTGCAGCTGGTGGCTGCGGGAACGATTGACTTTGCCGCAGCGTTTGTCGCCGTCTTTACCCTTGTGTCGTCGTTTGGCTCGGTGATGGCCGTGAGCCGCCTGGGCGCCTCACTGCAGGAGACGCTCGCCTCGGGCGCACGCGTGCTCGATTTGCTCGACGAGCAGCCCCAGTGCGCCGAGGTCGCCGATGGACAGAACGTTGAGTTTGCCGGCGCCGCAGCCGGGCATGTGAGCTTTAGCTATGTGGGCGGCGTGGACGCGGGCGGTGCGGGCGCCACAGAGCAGGTCGCGAACGACACCGCTGCGAGTCTCATCCTCGACGACGTGACCTGCACCTTTGCGCCCGGTACCATGACCTGCATCATGGGGCGCTCGGGTTCGGGCAAGTCGACGCTGCTTAAGCTGCTCATGCGCTTTTGGGACCCCGCAGCCGGCACCATCACGGTGAGCGGCGTCGATGCCCGCCACATCAACACGGCGAGCCTGCGCAGCCACGAGGCCTATATGACCCAGGACACGCATCTGTTCTGCGGCACCGTACGCGAGAATCTGCTGGTCGCGCACGCCAACGCCACCGATGCCGAGCTGCTCGACGCTTGCCGCTCCGCCTCACTCACCACGCTCATCGACCGTCTGCCGCAGGGACTCGACACGCCCGTTGCCGAGCTGGGCGACTCGCTTTCGGGCGGCGAGCGCCAGCGCATCGGCCTTGCGCGCATCTTCCTCAACGACGCACCCTTCATCTTGCTCGACGAACCCACCAGCGCGCTCGATGCTCTCAACGAGGCGTCCGTGATGCAGGCAATCGACGAGCTCAAGCGCCGCGGCAAGACCATTGTGCTCGTGAGCCACCGTGCCAGCACCTGCGCGTTTGCCGATTTCTCGCTTTCGGTCGAGCACGGGAGGCTGAGCTAATGGCGCGCCCAGTCGACACACCGGAGCTAGCACGCAAACGTGAGCGTGAGGCCCAAATGGTGTCGCAGATGATTGCGCTGTGGTGTCGTGGGCATCATGGCGGCGGGCATGTGGTCGAACAGGCTGGCGGCGATGAGTCCGTGCGCGTGAAACTCGGCCTTCGAACCATTACGCTCTGCCCCGAATGCGCCGAGCTGCAGAAATACGCCATCGCGCGCATTGAGCACTGCCCGCACATGGGCACCAAGACATTTTGCTCGGCATGTCCTTCGCATTGTTACCGGCCTGCCATGCGCGAGAAGATCCGCGAGGTTATGCGTTGGTCGGGACCGCGTATGATCCGCTATCGCCCCATCACCGCCGTGAGACACGCGATGGTAACAGTGCAGGCCAAACGCGCGGCGGCACGAAGCAAGTAGTCGCCGGCGCCGGCACGCGCCGCCCCGCCTTTCCACTCGATTTCGGCACCCGGCGTGCGCGGCGTGTTGAGAGCTGCACCATTACAATGGAGCGGATTCACCAAATGCAAAGGAGTCGCCATGCCCGCGTGTCCGCTGGTCGATTGCCACACCCATACTTCGTTTTCGGACGGCCATGCCTCGTTTGAGGACAACGTCCGCGCTGCTGCCGCCACCGGCTGCCGTGTCATGGTCTCGACCGACCACCTCACCCTGCCCGCCAGCATGGACGCCAACTGCGAGGTGCAGGTCGTCGAGGGCGACTTGCCGGCACATCGCCTGGCCTTTGAGGACGCCCGCAAACTCGCCGCGCAGATTGCGCCGGAGCTCACCTTTATCTACGGTTTTGAATGCGATTGGTACGAAGGCTGCGAGCCCTTGGTAGAGCGCTGGTCCCAGGACGCCGTGGTGCGCTTGGGCAGCGTGCACTGGATTGGCGACCCCGGCGATACCATGGCAGGTGCCGCGGGTACGGCGGGAACGGAAAACGCCGCGCGCCCCGATACGCCCGACTCACGCTGCGGCTGGATCGACGACGACACCAACCTGCACGTTTGGGAAAACTTAGGCGTACGCGGCGTATGGGAGCGCTACGTCGACGACTGGTGCCACGCCTGCGAAAGCTCGCTCAGTTTTGATGTGATGGCTCACCCCGACCTGGTCATGCGTTTTTCGAAGGAAGGCTTCGCGCCCGACTTTGACCCCGCGCCGTTTTGGAGGCAGATGGCCGAGTGCGCCCACGATACGGGTCGCCGCGTTGAGGTCTCGACCGCCGCGCCGCGCAAGGGCCTCGGCGACTACTATCCCGCAACCGGCCTTTTGCGCTGCTTTGCCCATGCCGAGGTGCCCATTACCTTTGGCTCGGACGCGCACCGCGCCTGCGATATCTGCTGGAAAATCCGCGCGGCCCAGGCCCACGCCTACGACTGCGGCTACCGAACCTTCGACATCCCCCACCCCACCGGCGAATGGGAACCCACACCCCTCGCCTAACTAGTCATTGGGGACGTTCTTAAATGACTAGCGGCGGCGGGCGTTGAGTTCGCCGGCCAGCTCGTCGAGGGTGATACCGTAGCGTTCGAGCGTTACGAGCAGATGGTAGACCAGGTCGCCGGCCTCGTAGCGGATGTGGTCATGGTCGTTATCCTTGCAGGCCATGATGACCTCGCTCGCCTCCTCGGCAAGCTTCTTGAGCAGCTCGTCCTCGACGTCGGTCAACAGACGAGCGGTGTAGCTCTCCTGTGGCGACGCATCGCGACGACCGTGAATCACCTCGGCCAGACCCGTCAGTGTCTCGCCGATATTTCCATCCTGAACATTTGCGGTGCGTACACCCATAGTTCAATCCTTTCTGGTAACCGAGCGTCTAATCGAGCGCCCGCCCTACGCGAGTTTCTTAAAGAAGCAGGTACGGTTGCCGGTGTGGCAAGCCGGGCCCGGAGAGTCGACCTTGACCAGCAGCGTATCGCTATCGCAGTCGGCCCAAAGCTCCTTGACCGCTTGCATGTTGCCGCTCGTCGCGCCCTTGTTCCAGAGCTCCTGGCGGCTGCGGCTCCAAAACCACGTGGTCCCGGTCTTGAGCGTCAGCCCCACCGATTCCTCGTTCATCCAAGCAACCATAAGCACCTCGCCGGTGTCATACTGCTGAACCACGCAAGGAATCAGCCCGTGGGCATCGTACGTAAGCCTTGAAGGATCGGTTATCTCTTCCATTTCTCTCCCCAATTAAAATCCCGCATGTCGGCGAGGGTTGTCCAGGTGCCCGAGATTCCGAGCGACAAGCCCGACGACGCGTACTTAAGTACGCGAGGAGGGTTGGAGCCGGAAGGTCGGGCGCCTGGGCAAGCCGCAGCACTAGAAGTCCAGCCTCACAGGGATGCCTTGGCTGGCCATATACTCCTTCACCTGGCGAATGCTGAAAGTTCCAAAGTGAAAGACGCTGGCCGCCAGCACGGCATCGGCCTCGCCCTCGATCACGCCCTCGGCAAAATGCTCGAGCGTGCCCACGCCGCCGCTTGCGATCACCGGGATCGGCACCGCGCGCGCCACGGCGCGGGTGAGTGCCAGGTCGAAGCCAGCCTTGGTGCCGTCGCGATCCATGCTGGTGAGCAAGATCTCACCGGCGCCGCGACGAGCCGCTTCCTCGGCCCACGCCACCGCATCGATACCCGTGGCGTTGCGACCGCCCGCCGTGAAGACCTCCCACTTGTCGGCATCCGGCTGACCGGGCAGGCCCACGCGCTTGGCATCAATCGCCACGACCACGGCCTGGCTGCCAAACGCCGCGGCGGCCTGGCTGATCAACGACGGATCGCGCACGGCGGCAGAGTTAAGCGACACCTTGTCGGCACCGGCGGCAACCATGGTTCGCATGCCCGCCAAGTCGCGGAAACCGCCGCCCACGGTATAGGGAATAACGAGCTCCTCGGCCGCGTGCGCCGCCATCTCGATGGTCGTCGCGCGGTTGTCGCTCGTCGCGGTAATGTCCAGGAAGACGACCTCGTCTGCACCCTCGCGGTCGTAGGCGCGCGCCAGCTCCACCGGGTCGCCAGCATCGCGCAGGCTCACAAAGTTGACGCCCTTGACCACGCGGCCGTCCTTAACATCCAGACAGGGAATCACGCGTTTGGCAAGCATGGGCTACTCCTTCCCTCGGGCGGCGGCCAACGCCTGGGCCAGCGTAAAGTTGCCCTCGTAGAGCGCACGACCGGTAATGGCACCCTCGATGGCATCCTCGCCCACCGCGGCCAGTGCGCGGATATCGTCGAGCGTCGAGATGCCGCCCGAAGCCACGACGGGAAAGCCCGCGACCTCGGCCACATGGCGATACGCCGCCACGTCGATGCCCGTCTGCATGCCATCGCGCGCGATGTCGGTATACACCAGATGCTTAAAGCCCAGCTCGGTGAGCTGCGCCACGGCGTCGTCGAGCGCCACACCCGCGCCGTCGCGCCAACCATTCACCTTGACCTGGCCGTCACGGGCGGCAATGTCTGCCACCAGTAACTCGCCAAAGCCTTGCGCCGCCACCTCGGCAAATCCCGGCTCGGTCACGAGCACCGTGCCTAGCGCGATGCGACGCGCGCCGTAGCCGGCCAGCTCGTCGATGCGCGCGAGCGAACGAACGCCGCCGCCCACGTCCGCGGACAGACCGTCGACGCCGCAGATGGCCTTAATCGCTGCCAAGTTGGCAGCGCACGCGTCCTCGTCCTCGCCAAAGGCAGCGGACAGGTCGACGACGTGCACCCAGCTCGCGCCCTGCTCGGCAAAGGAGCGGGCAACGGCCACGGGGTCGTCAGAATACACCTTACAGCGGCTCCGGTCGCCGCGCTCCAGGCGCACGACCTTGCCGCCGATCAAATCGATTGCGGGAAACAGAATCATCGGCCGGCCCCCTCGACGATGCTCACGAAGTTCTTAAGGATGCGCTGACCCAGCGCAGAGGATTTCTCGGGATGGAACTGGCAGCCCCACACGTTGCCGTGGCGCACGATGCACGGGAAGCTCCGTGTATAGTGCGTGCGCGCCAACACATCGGCGGCATCGACGTCGTCGGCCACCGCGTAGCTGTGAGTGAAATACATGTTGGCGCCCTCGGCAAAACCGGCGAGCAGCGGGTCGGCAGCACCGGCGGGCGTCATGTGCACCTGGTCCCAGCCCACGTGCGGGACCTTCAGACAGCTCGACTCCAGGTGCGTGCACGAGCCACGCATGATGCCCAGGCCATCGACCCAGGGACCACCGGCCTGCTCGGAGGCATCGTCGTCCGCGTCCGCGTCCTCGTTCGCAGGCACGCCCTCGTTGCCGCGCTCAAAAAACAGCTGAAGGCCCAGGCAGATGCCGAGCAGCGGAGTTCCGGCGGCAACGGCATCGAGCACGGCCACCTCCTCGCCGCTCTGACGCATAAAGGCGATCGCGTCATAGAACGCACCCACGCCCGGGATGACCAGGCCGTCGGCGTTGCGGATCTGCTCCGGATCGTCCGACGTGCAGGCGGCAGCACCGGCGCGCGCAAGCCCGCGCACGACGCTCGACAAGTTGCCCTTGTGGTAGTCGACCACCACGATCTTCAGTTCGCCCACGCGACCCTCCCTTTTCCCATTCAAAACCTGCCAAAAAGGGACAGGTTTATTTTGGTCGGTAAAACGTTTACCCACCGCATGAGACAGCATTTCCGCAGATAAAACCTGTCAAAATAAACCTGTCCCTTTTTGGCAGGTTACAGCGAGCCCTTGGTGCTGGGAATACCTTGCGCGCGGGGATCGAGCTCGCAGGCGTGGCGCATCGTGCGGCCCACGGCCTTAAAGGCGGCCTCGATAATGTGATGCGAGTTACCGCCCGCCAGCTCGCGCACGTGCAGCGTGAGCTTGGCATCGCGCGCAAAGGCATAGAAGAACTCGACGGCCAGCTCGGTATCAAAGCTGCCCACGCGCTCAGTCGGCACGGGCAGCTCGCAATAGGCCTGCCCGCGACCCGAGATATCCACGGCGGCCATCACGAGTGTCTCGTCCATGGCGATCGCCGCGTCGGCAAAGCGCGTAATACCCGCCTTGTCGCCCAGCGCCTGGCAAAACGCCTCGCCCAGCACAATGCCCGTGTCCTCAACGGTGTGGTGCGCGTCGACCTCGACGTCGCCCACCGCATGCACCGTCAGATCGAACAGGCCATGGCGGCCAAAAGCGTTGAGCATGTGGTCGAAAAACGGCACGCCGGTCGAGATATCGCACACGCCAGATCCGTCCAGGTCGAGCTTTACGACAATGTCGGTCTCGCCCGTCTTGCGGGTTACCTCGGCATAGCGGTCCATCTACATCTCCTCCTTCACCAGCGCGGCAAACGCGGCCAGCACCTCGTCGTTTTCCTGCGGCGTACCCACAGTGATGCGCAGACAGTCCGCAAGCCCCGGCGCGTAGCTAAAGTCGCGCACCAAAATCGAATACTCGTCGCGCAGACGCTCGCGCACGCGCGTGGCATGCGGCGTGCGCACGAGCACAAAGTTCGCCGCGCTCGGCCATGCCTCCACGGGCATGCCCTCGGCAGCCATTGCGCGCAGGGCGCACAGCTCGCGCTCGCGCTCGGATGCGATCTGTGCCACCACGGGCGTGTAGGCATCACGGGCACGCACGCAGGCAAGTGCTGCCGCCTGGCTCAGCACGTTAACTGAATAGATCTGGCGAATCGCCGCGAACACGTCGATGACTTCCGGCGCCGCGATCACGTAACCCAGACGCGTACCGGCAGCGCCAAACGCCTTGGACAACGTATGCAGAATCACCAGGTTGGGATGCTCGGCGATAAGCCCCTGCGCCGTGGTGACCGCGCCAAACGAATCGTCGGCAAACTCCACGTAGGCCTCGTCAACCATTACCATGCCGGGGCACGCATCGCACAGCGCCGCGACAAAGTCGAGCGGTGCCACGCCACCCGTGGGGTTGTTGGGCGAGGTCACGATTGCCAGGTTGCACTCGGACGCCGCCGCAAGCACGGCTGCCTGGTCGAGCTCAAAGGTCGCGGGGTCGCGCCACACGTCGCGCACCTCGGTCTGACAGAGCGACGCAAAGAACGCATACTCGCTAAAGCACGGCGGGCAGTTGAGCAGGGTCCGTCCCGCGCCGCCAAACGCCAACAGGTAGTTATAGAGCAGCTCGTCGCCGCCGTTGCCCACGCAGACATTCTCGCGCGTCACGCCATGCCAAGCGGCAAGCTCGTCGCGCAGGTCGTTGGACATGGGGTCGGGATAGCGGTTGAGCGGCGTGGCAGCCAGGGCGGCGTCGACCGCCTCGCGCACGCCAGCCGGCACGGGATAGGTGTTCTCGTTGGCCGAAAGGTTGATGCGCGTGGGCGTAAAGTTGGGATCGTAGGGCTCAATACCGGCCAGGTAAGGCTGGACGAGCTCCTTCATGCGAGGCGTGAGTTCGGCCATATTAGGCCTCCCCGCCGGTTACGCCAGCGCCATCTGCGCCTGCAGCCGCCAGGTCCACGCCCTCGGCAACCGTCGCCACGGCGTCGCCCGGCCAGGCAACCTTGGTCAGGTCGGCCGCGGCGAGCGACTCGGCGCTCACGGCATCCTCGCCCTGCTCCAACACGCGGCGACGCAGTGCGGCCGAAAGCGCGTGCGCCCACAGGCCCTCGGCCTCGGCCAGACGCTGCGTAGCGGGAGCGTCGGAGAGCAGGCCCTCGGGCGTATAGCATATAACGCTCGAGCGCTTAACGAACTCTTCGACCGAAAGCGGGTTGGAGAACATGGCCGTGCCGCCGGTCGGCAACGTGTGGTTGGGACCGGCAACGTAATCGCCGAGCGGCTCGGAGCTCCAAGCGCCCACAAAGATGGCGCCGGCGTTGCGAATGCCGCCGAGCAGGCCCATCGCATCCTTGCAGTGCAGCTCGAGGTGCTCGGGCGTCACGGTGTTCACGGCCTCGACGGCGGCCGCCATGTCGGCGGCCACCACGATGGCGCCTTCGTTATCGAGCGAAGCGCACGTAATCTCGGCACGCGGGGACTGCGCTACCAGAATGTCGATACCCGCCTCGACCTCACGCGCAAACTGCTCGTCGCAGGTCACCAGATAGCAGGCCGCCAGCGGATCGTGCTCGGCCTGAGCCATCAGGTCGGCCGCGACCACCATAGGCTTGGCCGTGGCATCGGCCAGCACGCAGACCTCGGAGGGACCGGCGACCATGTCGATACCCACGTCACCCGAGACAATCTGCTTGGCAGCGGCAACAAAGGCGTTGCCCGGGCCGGTGATTTTGTCGACGCGCGGAATGGTCTCGGTACCGTACGCCAGCGCGGCCACGGCCTGGGCGCCGCCCACCATATAGATTTCGTCCACGCCGCCGAGCTTGGCCGCCGCGAGCGTATACGGGCTAATCAGTCCATCTTTTTGCGGCGGGGTCACCATGACCACGCGCTCAACGCCGGCAACCTTGGCGGGAATGGCGTTCATAAGCACGGTGGAAGGGTACTGCGCGCGACCGCCCGGCACGTAGATGCCGGCCGCAGCAAGCGGGGTCACCTTAACGCCGAGCATCGTGCCGTCCGGGCGCGTGGTAAACCAGCTCTGCTCGACCTCGCGCTGGTGGAACTCGCGAATCTGGCGCGCAGCCTTTTCGAGCGCGGCGACAAAGGCCGGATCGAGGCCTTCGAGCGCGGCATCGATCTGCTCCTGCGGAAGACGGAAGCTCTGCAGCTCAACACCGTCAAAACGCTGACAGTAATCGCGCACCGCGGCATCGCCGTTGGCACGCACGTTGGCCACGATATCGCGAGCGGCGTCGACGATGTTTTGCGGCAGCACGCCCTTACGGTTGAGCTGGTTGGTAACGAGGCGCTCACCGGGAGCAAGCTTGATGGTCTTCATTTCGGTATCCCCTATCGGTCGAGGTTTTGTTCGAAAAACGAGAGACCGGGCGGCGGCGTCAGTCGGCCCGCCGCCCGGACGTTGGGGCGCCCGTGCGTGCTCGCGCTATTGTGCCGAGCCCGCAACGGGCTCAAAATGCTTGTCCTTCACGGCTGCCGCCAAGCGATCTGCCAGATTGCGTACGCGCGGATCCAGACGTGCGGCGCCCGGATTGACAAAGAAGCGGGCCGTGCAGTCCATGATGCGGCCGGTGATGACCAAGTCGTTGTCGCGCAGCGTGGCACCCGTGGCGGTAATGTCCACGATGCGATCGGTCATGCCGACGATGGGTCCCAGCTCGATGTTGCCGTGCAGCGAAACGATGTCGGCGTTCACGCCGCGCTCGGCATACCAGGCGCTCGCGATGCGCGGGTATTTGGTTGCCACGCGAAGCGACCCGCGGCGGGCATAGTTGCGCTCGGCCTGACCGGCGCGCCATGCGGGCTCCGCCTCGATAAAGGTGCACAGGCCGTAGCCCAGATCGACCAGCTGTAGCAGGTTGAGGTCGGCCTCGATGAGCGAGTCCCAGCCGCAGATGCCGCAGTCGGCACCGCCGCAGCCCACAAAGGCGGGCGCGTCGCTGGGACGCACGATGACAAACTCGATATCGCCGACCGCGCCCTCGCCGGCACGCGTGTCGCGGCCGCGCACGATCAGGTGACGGCCGGGGTCGCGCAGCTCCGAGACATCCAAGCCCGCGGCCTCGAGCACGTCGAGCGTGTCGGCCTTGAGCGAGCCCTTGGGCACGGCGATGCGAAGCGGGCCCTCGACGCCACGACCCACGGCGTGATCGCCATCGGAAGCGGCGTCCTCGGCCGAGGTGCGCGCGGCCTCCAGGCGCTCGAGCGAAAAGGCGAAGCCCGCCGCCGGCACCTCGATGCCGTCGCCAAATGCGCCGGTAAAGATAGAGTCGTAGCGTCCGCCCGAGCCGACCGGATCGGGTAGGCCGCCGGCATAGGCCTTAAAGACCAGGCCCGTGTAGTAATCGAAAGAGTTCATGATGGAGAAGTCGAACGACAGCACCTGGGCGTCCTCGGGTGCCAGGCCCTCGACCAGGGCACGCAGCTCGCGCGTCAGCGGCGCGACGATACCGGCGGCCTCCAGCAGCGCGTCCACGCGGTCGAGTACCTCGGCACCGCCGTGCAGACGCGGCAACTCGCTAATGGCGGCCTTGACGGCATCGGACTCGGCGCTTGCCGCCACGCGGGCATCGAGGCCCACAAAGTCGTTGGCGTGCACGCAGCGCAAGGCCTCGGCGGCCAGCTCGCGATCCTCGCACGCCGCGAGCAGCTCCTTAAACGGACGCACGCTACCTGCGATAATGCGCGCATCGGGCAGCGCCAGCTCGCGCACGGCCTCGGCCACGAGCGAGACAATCTCGACATCGCCCGCGGTATCGCCCGCACCGATAAGCTCAAAGCCCAGCTGCGTAAACTGACGCGAGCCACCGGCATTGCGCTGGCACTCGCGAACCACCGGCGCCTCATAGCGCAGGCGCAGGGGCAGGTCGGCCGCGCGCATGCGGGTCGAGACCAGACGCACGATCGGTAATGTGTTGTCGGGACGGACCACCAGCAGACGGCCATCATCGTCAAAAAGCTTAAACGGCGTGTCCGCGATGCGGCCGCCTTCCTCGAGTGAACCCTTGTCCTCGAGCAGCGGCGTTTCGACCGGAAGGTAATGATGCTCCCTGAAGCAGCCCTTCACCGTCAGCGCAATCTCCTCGCGCGCCTGAGCCTCCTCGGGCAATATGTCCCGGAATCCCCACGGTGTGGCCGTCATCTGGTGAGCCTCCTCATGCTGTGTTTCATATGGAACAGAAGGCCGGCATAGCTCCGCCGGTCTTCTGCGTACTTTAGCATACTAGAGTGCTTGCGGGGAAAATCCGTCGCCGCCGCTCACACCGTATTCATTTGGAAACATAGGGTAAGTTGCCGCAACCCAACCCCACTTAGGCGCCAATCGCACGACGATACTCTGCCATTACCTGCGCATCGGCAGCTGCGGGGTCGGCAAAATAGCGCCCGTCATAGGTCTCGGCCGAAACAACTCCGCGATAGCCGCGCGCCACCAGCCTATCCAGGTCGGCGCGCATGTCGCGGTTGCCGTCACCCCAGGCAAGATGCGTCGTGCCATCTGCCGCAACATCGACAAAATGCACGTGGGCGACATCATCGCCAAGCAGATCGAAATAATCGTCGATGGTATCCCCCGCCACCGCCATGGCGCCCATATCCAGACACGCCTTAAGTGCCGGATGATCAACTGCCTCAATCATGCGCTTCGTGTCGGCCGCCGAGTTCACGATTATCGACTCAACCGGTTGTAGAGCCTCGAGCACCAGTCGCACGCCGCGCGCTCCCGCATGCTCGGCAATCGCACGCAGCATCGAGGCGCTGCGACCCCACGCGTCCTCGATCGGCTCGTTCAAAAATGCCCAACCGCTCGAAACCATGACCTGCTCGGCTCCAAGTTCCGCCGCGATATCCACAACGTTCTTAAAGTACGCGAGCGTGCGGGCACGCGCTTCATTCCCGCGCGCCGCGATATTCCACGGCTTGGGGTTGTTCTGTTCGGGGCAAAGCCCCACAATCCGAACCCCATACCGCTGTGACAGCTCCCGCACCTGCTCGAGCGAATCGTATCCATGGCAATCGACATACAGATGCATCGCCCCGGTCCAAAGCTCGCAACACGTGTAGCCCGAGGCCGCAGCCGAGGAAAAGAATTCCTCAAGGTCAAAATAGCGATGGCTGATATTCATGACGGCAAGCTGCGGATACTCCATCTTGTCCACCTTTCGGCAAAAGGGCGCCGCAGCACAATGTGCGCGACGCCCCCTCTTACATTGTTTTAATTATGACGGATGCCCTACTGAACACCAAGCACTCCAAAGAACGCGCCGGCGATACTCACGAGTAGGATCACGAGCATGATGAGCAGCGGATTCATCTTCTTCTTTAGCATGAGATAGACAATTCCAAACAGTCCCATCGTGACAAAGCCCGGGAAGATTCCGTTGAGCAGCTCGGCGAGCGTCTGAGCGCCATCGCCTGCGCCGACCATGAGCGGAATGTCCACGGTGACCATCTCCATGGTCATAGCGCCGATCACCATGGCGCCCATGATAGAGGCCATCTTGACGATCGTGTCCATAATGCCCGATTCCTGGACCTTGCTGATCATGTCCGAGCCAAAGCGATATCCCACAAACGTCAGCAGGTAACGGATGATGTAGTGAGGAACGTTGAACACGAGCAGGAACAAAATCGGGCCAAGAATAGAGCCCTGCAGCGCCAGCGACGTGCCGACACCCGTTGCCAAAATTCGCAGCGTGCCCCAGTAGAAAGCATCGCCCACGCCGGACAGCGGCCCCATCAAAGCAAGCTTGACATTAGAGATCGCGCTCGTGTCAAAGCTATCGTCAGTAGCGTTGACCTCCTCCATTGCAGCGGCGATGGACATGGGAAGCGTCGAGATGTACGGCGTGACGTTATAGAGCTCCATATGGCGCTTAAGGGCGGCCTTAAAGTCCGCATCCTGCGGATACAGCTTGCGAAGGATCGGCATAAGGGCCCACATAAAGCCGATATGGCCCATACGCTCGTAGTTCCAGGAATGCTCATAGGGAATCGAGCGCCAGAACAGCTTCTTAAGGTCTGCGCGGGAAATCAGCCCGTCGTAAGAAGACTCAAACTTAAAACTCATCGAACCCACTCCCAATCGCAGGATCCTCGGTTGCCGCTGCGGGCTGCTCCGCTTTTTTCTTATCACCCAAAACCGTCATCGCGACGACGATGATCGCGGCAAAGATCGCCACGCCCGTCGTGCTAATGCCAAAGTAGGCGACGAGGAAGAAGCCAGCGAAGAAGAACGGAGCCACTGTTTTGTTCATAATCATCTGCGCCAGCATCGCAAAGCCGAGTGCGGGCAAGAAGGCGGCGGCGACATCCATGCCGGTCTGAACGAAATCGGGGATGATGTTGAGCAGGCTGGCAACAGCATCGGCACCAAAGAAGAATGCCAGGGGAATAATCAGCAGGCCGCACCAGCTCTGCGCGTAACCGGCGATGAGCATGTTGCGCGTGATGGCCTTGGTGTCTCCGTCCTCGACGTTTTTGTCGATACGGTGCACCAGCAGCAGCATGACCGGTTGGCCCAGGGCCGTGTCGAGCGCCAGGACGATCGTGGCGATAGGAATACCCAGGGTCAGGGCCGCCGAAGCGTCCGCGCCGGCCTGCATGGCAAGAGATACGCCCAGGATAGTGCCGGAAATCGTATCGGGCGGGTTATAGGCGCCGACCGAGATGGCGCCGACCATGGCAAGCTCCATCGTGGCGCCCATGATCGTGCCGGTCACCATGTCGCCCATGACAAGGCCAACCAGAGGTCCGAGCACGATCGGGCGCTGGAGGTAGCTCGTGCCCGTCAGCCACTCGGAATAACCCAAAAGGGCAATAAGGAAAATCAGGATTGTCTTGATAACCATGACGGCCCCTAACCGATGACCTTCGCGGCGTCAGTCTTCGCATCTGCCGGAATCATCTGAATGAACAGTTCATAGCCCTCGCCGAGCAGCTCCTTCACGTAGGCCTCGTTCTCGGGCGTGAGGAACACGCTCGTCGAGACCTGGCGGGCATTCTCGCTAAAGGCAACGTTGCCGAGGTTGATCTTCTTGACTCCCATCGCCTTGGCGACGGCACCGGCCTGCTGAATCGTCTCGCAAACCACGAAGAGTTTGTACTTATCGGTCACACCGCTCTGGAGCGCCTTGACAGCATCCTCGGTGTTTTTGACGACGACCTTGCATCCTTCGGGCTTTGCAAGGGACAGGGCCTGCAGACGAAGCTTGTCATTGAGGACCGTGTCGCTCACTAACAGGATGCAGTCGGCACCCAGAGCCGAGGTCCAGCTAACGGCAACCTGGCCGTGAAGCAGTCGATAATCTACACGAATCATCTGAATCATGATGTGCTCCTAACGATTAAAACTCATCGAGTTCGGCCTGCCCCAGCAGGTCGTTGACGTACTTGACCTTAGTGTCGTCCGCCTCGACGATCTGGCGAATGGCCTCGTCGATCGGAGTGGAATCGGGTACGAACAGCAGCTGAATAAGGAGTGGCAAGTTCATATTGGTCACGAGGTGCGTGTTGGGACGCGTCTGGACGATCTTGGTGAACTCGTTGTTGACGCTGCCGCCAAAGAGGTCAGTGCACACGACAACTTCGTCGTCCGCGGCAAAGCCGTCCAGAATCGCTGCAGCCTCCTTGGACAGGTCCTCGTTTCCGTCGACATACATAGAGAGCGCATGGACGTTTTCGCGCTCACCGGAAAGCAGGCCGATGCTCTCGACGATTCCAGACGCGAAATGAGCATGGGACGCCACGATAAACTGCCTCATTCGATCCCCTTCCTAGCGAATTTCGGCATAAAAATGCCCGGACGCATGCGCCCGGGCAGGGTGCTTCTTAAATGAGTGGTCAACTATTAGTAGTCGAACTGGTGATAGTAGCGACGGTAGTTGAGGTTGTGCTTGGTGACCGTCTCGTAGTAAGCGGCAAGGCGATCGGTGATCAGCGAGGAAAGGATCCACGGAGACACGATGACGCGGAACTCGTCGTCAAGGCCGGGGAT
>NZ_QSTX01000029.1:0-1896 GCF_003438785.1 Collinsella sp. OM06-18AC | reverse complement strand
GGCACGTGCAGACCTTTCGTCATGGCCTCCTACCTTTCTTTCGGGCCCTTGTCAGGGCCGATTCGTTAGCGCCCCTCCGTGTGAGGCGTTATTGCTGACGACATATTTATATCCAAAATCAGCCCATACTTCCACCTTGCCCCCGAACGGTTTTTTATACGGGGTGAACGGCATACACATATACTTCACGCATGGCACACTTTGACTTAATAAAGTTTATTTACGTGCTTAAATGCTTTTTCAAACCAAATAGCAAATGGAACTTAACTTTATTAAACCACCCTCAAATTGCATATTTCTAATAAAGCTATGAATAGAATTAGCGATTCATACCGCGTCTCAACCATTTTCATTTTTATTCAGAAAAAAGTTCGTCCTATTCATTTCTGGTATGCATATTACCGTTTACCAGACGCTTGGTACCGTTCACCGGAAGTTCAGTATAAGGCCCAACGAACACCGGCTCGCCTTACGGCCTCATTTGTAACAACTTGACTTCTCGGTATAGAAAAACAGACCCGCTCCCCTCATGGGAAACGGGTCTGTTATCGATAATCGTAGACAGATTTGAGTGGCTTTGAGAGCCGTCGGAATCCTAGCGATCGAACTCGGCCAGCGCCTCGCCCAGAAGCCTCAGGCCCTCGCGGAGAACGCCTTCGCTCGCGCAGTAGCCCAAGCGCGCGCCGCAGGGAAGCTCAAAGCGGCTACCGGGAACCAGCAGCACTCCCCTCTCGGCCAACAGGCGCTTGCAGAACTCCTCGTCGTCCTCGGGAATATCCAGTTGGATAAACGAGGTGGACACGCCCTGCGGGGCCGTCCAGGAGACACGATGCTGCGTATCGATCCATGCCTGAGCGATATCACGGTTGCCAAACACGATCTTACGGTTGCGCCCAAGGATCTTATCCCTGTGCTCGAGCACGTAGGTCGCCAGAGCGTCGTTGAACACGCCGCCGCAGATCATGGTGTAGTCACGATAGGTGCGGATGCGGTTGGACACCTCTTCGTCGGCCACGACCCAGCCCACGCGGGCCGCAGGCGTCGAATAGGTCTTGGACACCGAGTTGGTGACAATGGCCTTCTCGTACACGTCGACCATCGACATAAAGGACTCGGTGTTCTCGAGCGGCAGGTACACCTCGTCGCACAGCACGTAGGCGCCCACCGAACGGGCAATCTCGGCAATCTGGCCGAGCGTATCGGCATCGAGCACCGCACCGATGGGGTTCGATGCGTTATTAATGCAGATGAGCTTGGTGTTGGGGCGCACCGAGCGCTTGAGCTCATCGATATCGGGCTTCCAGCCGAGCTCCTCGCGGAGCTCCCAATACTCGACCTCGGCACCCAGCGTACGCGGAATCTCGTAGAGCGGCGCATAGGTAGGCCACTCGGCAATCACGTGATCGCCGGGCTCCACAACGGCCATGATGGCGTTGAGGTTGGCGCCCGTGCAGCCATTGGTCTGCAGAATGTGATCGGGATTGACATCGCGACGATACAGCTTGGCGACCTCGGCCTTAAATTCCGGCGATCCCTCGATCCAGCCGTAGTTCATCTTCTCGCGATCCAGGCGCTCGTAGAACGTGGCGCCGTCCTGCTCGTCCAGTGCGCGAAGCTCGCCCATGGTCAGCGACGAGATCGTCGACTGAGCGATATCCCAGGTAGCACTCTTCTCCCAAACGTTGAGCCATTCCTCAACACCGATTGTCTTGATATCCATGGCCACCTTATCTGATCTTCATTTAGCGTCATTAAACATGAATGGGGCGGTGCGAAAGATCCGCACCGCCCCAATGGGAGACATCTAATGGCAGCTAGATGTTTGTAGTAAGACCTGTACGGGTCTTTGAAAACCTTAGAGGTCCTCGCGCCAGAAGGGCATGCTCATGCAGCGCG
>NZ_QSTX01000028.1:0-2035 GCF_003438785.1 Collinsella sp. OM06-18AC | reverse complement strand
ATGGTCGTGGGCATCATCGGCGCGTTCTTCGGCGTGCTGGCGTAAGGGCCCGGCTGCATAGATTTTCGTTGCAACCTGGAAAGGGGATGGAGCAGGCCTATGCCCTCCATCCCCTTTTTGTATAGAAGGAGTTCGTATGTTCGCGAAGGATCGCGAAGCAATGCGCCTGACGCCGGCAGAGGTCAGGCTGATTCTTATTGAGTCCCTGCAGTGGTGCGCCAACAACGCGGTCTACTTTTTGGGGCTTATCGGTGCGGCCACGTATGATCTGGCTGGCACGGCCTTTTTGGTTGCCGCCATTACGCTCGTGCGCAATCTTATGACGTCGGTGGGCAATATGGTGTCGGGCTCGGTCATCGATCGCTTTGGACCGCGCCGGACGTCGTTTGTGACGTGCGTGATTACGGCAGTGCTATCGCTTGGCGTGGGGTTGGCGCCGTTGTCTGTCCCCGGGCTTGTGTTTGCCGCGTGCGTCTTGGGACTTGCGGGCGGCTTTATCAACACCTGCACGCATGCGTTTCCGGGATACCTGGAGTCGACCACCGAGGGCCGTACCCGCGTGAACGGCCTCATGGTGTTCTACAGCAATATCGCCTATACCGCTGGCCCGCTGCTCGGCGGTGCCATCGTGAGCTGTTTTGCCACGCAATCGGTCTATCTGCTCATGGCGGGCATGATGGGTGTGGCGGCCGTGCTCTCCTTGGGCTGTCACGAGTGTGTTGCTCCCGCAAAAGGGGAGAAGCCGAAGGGCGGTATTTTGGGCGGCATGGCCGAGGGTGCGCGACTTACGTTTCGCGACCACGACCTGCGCCTCATCTTTATCTCGGGCTTTTTGGGTTTCTTTGCGTTTGGCGCGTTCGATTCGCTGGAGTCGTTGTTCTATCGCGATGTGCTCAACGTGGATATCGTCTGGCTGGGCTGGCTGTCCTCGGTCGTGGGCCTCACTTCCTCGGTGGGCGCGTTCATCCTGACCAAGCTTTCTGCCCGCCATGTCAACCTGCGATTGCTGCTCGGCGCGCTCATGGCCGTGGGCATTGGGTCCATGGTGTACGTGGGCACCGATATGCTGGGGGTCGCGATTATCGGTCAGGCGATTAACGGTCTGGCCTGGGGATTCCTGGAACCGCTGCAGATGATCTTGATTCAGGAGCGCGCCGACATCAAATACCTGGGGCGCATTACCGGCTTTGTGCGTTTTGGCCTGATGAGCGCCGGCGTGCTGCCGCTGCTGGCGGCTCCGTTTTTGGCGGAGGCTTTGGGCGTTCAGGCGGTGCTGTTTGGGGCATCGACCATTATTGCGCTGGTAGGAACGCTGTTCTTTGTCACACAAGGGAGGCGCCAGAGGCGTTAGCTATACATTCAATTCTAATTTAATACCACTCACCAGAGAATTTCGACCGTTCACCGAGGATTGGAGCAGATTGATAAGTGGTATTAAAAACACATTAGGTGTATGTCTATAATTGGTATCGAAAAGAAACGCGATGTATAGAGTTGCGTGCAGGACAGAAAGGAAAAGCCATGAAGGAAACCGAGAAGATCGAGATCATGCACTTTAGCCAGGAGGGCTACGTCGAGGACGGCAAGAACGTCTACGAGGCCGGCAAGAAGATGACCGCGCTCGCCGACAAGGTCGCCGACGAGGGCTACGACGCCGTGTTCCTGATGGGTGTCGGCGGCACCTGGGACGAGCTCATGCAGCTCGAGTACCTCATGAACAAGTTCGGCGACCGCGACCTCGAGGTCTACCTGATCCACGCCGCCGAGTGGAACGTCATGGGCCACAAGCGCATGACCGAGAAGTCCGTCGTGCTCACCGCCTCCGAGTCCGGCACCACCCCCGAGGTCCTCGAGGCCGTCAAGAAGATGAAGGAAAAGGGCATTCGCGTCTACGCCATGACCAAGCCCGAGGGTCTCATCGGCCAGGCTGTCGGCGCCGAGAATTGCGTCAAGATGGCTTCCGATCATGGTAACGGCGGCTGCGAGATGGGCTACTACCTCGCCGACTGCTTCGGCCTGCGCCTGCTCAACCGCC
>NZ_QSTX01000027.1:0-2067 GCF_003438785.1 Collinsella sp. OM06-18AC | reverse complement strand
GGAGGGGCGCCGGGGGCGGGAATCTGGGCGTACACATTTCCTACACAGTTTGTAATTCTCAGCTGTATTTAGCAGTAATAAAGAGGGGACCTCGTTTCCGAGATCCCCTCCTTCGTCTATCTATAGACTTAGGCATTCAAAGCCTTAGGCCAATAGCTTGCGACCGGACTCCTCAATCGCGTCAAGTGCTGCATCAGCCTCGGCGGCATCCGCGCCCTTTGCGAAGATGTACAGCTTAATCTTGGGCTCGGTGCCAGAAGGACGAACAATACCCTTGTTGCCACCCTCAAGATCGAACTCAATGACGTTAGCCTTCGGCAGGCCGTTCACGCAGGTGTTGTAATCCACGACGGCCTCAATCTTGGAACCGGCGAGCTCCGCGGGCGGGTTCTCGCGCAGACCAGCCATGATGCCGGCCATCTTTGCCGCACCCTCAGCGCCCGGATAGCTCAGCGAAATCGTCTTGTTGTGATAGTAGCCATACTTCTCGTACAGCTCGTGCATCGCATCGGCAAGGTTCTTACCCTGGAGCTTGTAATACTGCGCCATCTGGCAAATCAGAAGTGAAGTGCTCACGGCGTCCTTGTCGCGCACGTGGTCGCCGGCCAGATAGCCGTAGCTCTCCTCGAAACCAAAGATAAAGCGATCGACCTCGCCAGCATCGGAAAGAGAAGTAATGATGTCGCCGATGTACTTGAAGCCCGTCAGGCAGCGGCGGAGCTCAAAACCGTACTCGTCGGCCAGAGCGTCAACCATGGCGGAAGAAACGATAGTAGTAACGGCAACCTTCTTAGTGAGGTCCTCACCGCAGGCAGCACGGGTCTTGCAGATATAGTCGAGCAGCAGAACGCCCATCTCATTGCCGGTCAGTAGCAGATAGTCATCGCCATTTTTAACGGCAACGCCAACACGATCGGCGTCGGGATCGGTTGCAAGCAGCAAATCAGGGTGAACCTGCTCGCAGAGATCGATGCCCTTCTGCATGGCCTGACGGATCTCGGGGTTAGGATACGGGCAGGTCGGGAAATCGCCGTTAGGCTCCTTCTGCTCGGGAACAACCGTGACATCGGTGATGCCAGCGCGCTCGAGCACCGTGGTAACGGGAATGAGGCCGGTACCATTCAGCGGCGTATAGACAAGCTTGAGCGGCGCGCCGGCAATTTCCTCGGCAGAAAGGTTGGTCACGCCGCGCGCGAGAACGGCGTCGTAATAACGCTCGAGGCATGAGCCTTCGATCCATTTAACCAGACCCTGCTCAAGAGCCTCATCAAAGTCCATGGACTTCACGCCGGTGAATGTATCGGTCTCGGCGATAGCCTTAGAAATTGCATCGGCGGCCTCGCTGGTGATCTGGCAGCCATCGGGGCCATAGGCCTTATAGCCGTTATACGGCGCCGGGTTATGGCTAGCGGTCATGCAAATGCCACCGGAGCACTTAAGATCACGGACGGCCCAGGAGAGCGTCGGCACAGGAGAAATCTTGGGATACACGAGGGCAGTCACGCCATTTGCTGCAAGAATGGCAGCCGTCGTCTTAACGAACAGCTCACCTTTATTGCGACTATCGCGAGCGATGGCAACCGTCGGATGCTCAAAGGTCGCATTGAGATAGTCAGCGAATCCCTGGGTCGCACGACCGACCGTATAGATATTCATACGGTTAGTGCCCGCACCGATAGTGCCGCGAAGACCGGCGGTACCGAAGGCGAGATCCTGGAAGAAAGCGTCAGTGATGGCGTCCTCATCACCCTGCTCCTTCATCGTGTTGAGCTCAGCGAGGAGCTCCTCGTCCTTGACATTGGCAATCCAAGTATCAAGCAGCTCATGAACATCTGCCATGTGAGTCCTTCCGTCACAATCAATAAAACGACCCGTGTAAAAACAGGACAAGCGCAGCAGTGCGCTAAAGCAAATATTAGTCCATTGAGAACAGAGAACCGACCAAAGAACGGTGAACGTCTATATTCAGCGGTGGATGATTAAATTGATTTAATTGCATAAGAAATGTTGCCCGTAAACGCAAAAAAGGGGGAGGCCGCGAGGCCTCCCCCTTCTTCAAGTCATCCG
>NZ_QSTX01000026.1:0-2246 GCF_003438785.1 Collinsella sp. OM06-18AC | reverse complement strand
AACCAATCATGCCAACGCAATCCCGCCATTTGCGCCAACGCATTTTCACCATTTCCACCAACGCCGGGGCTTACGCTTCGATCGACGAGCGAACGATGCTTTCGGGAGGAGCGGGCCGTGGCGGAGAAGAACCTGATCGGAGAGTTGGACATGTACAGGGAAGCGGGCATAAAGCCCAACTTCAGCGACATAGCGAAGCGCTACGGCAAGGACAGGCACACCGTGGCGTCGTACTGGAGGGCCGAGGGCGGGCGGCCCCGCGACGGGCGCGGCGACAGGGCGGGCTCGTTCGACGCGCACATCGAGGAGGTGGCCGCCAAGGCGCAGCTGCCGGGAGTCACCAAGAAGGGCATCCACGAGTGGCTGCTGCACAGGTATCCCGGCGAGGACCTGGCCGGCTACAACGCCTTCACCCAGTTCATGCGCAAGAACGGCATCGCCGTCGGGGCCTCCGGCGGCCCGGAGCCGCACCCGCGCTTCGAGACGCCGCCCGGACTGCAGCTGCAGTTCGACTGGAAGGAGTCCGTCAAGATGGCGAACCGCGACGGCGAGCTGTTCGAGTTCAACGTGTTCGCGGCGACGCTGGGCCATTCCCGCAGGCACGTATTCATCCGGTCGAGGACCAGGACGACCGACGACCTGGTCAGGTGCATGTACGCCACGATCGCGAGGCTCGGCGGCGTGCCGCGCGAGTGGGTCACGGACAACATGTCCGCCCTGGTGACGGTCAAGGGCGGCAGGCGCCTCAAGGTCCAGCGCGCGTACGAGTTCGCCAAGGCCGCCGGCTTCGAGCTGAAGCTGTGCCGCCCGCGCAGCCCCCAGACGAAGGGCAAGGTCGAGTCGTCGAACCGCTTCCTGTCGCGGCTCATGGCCTACCAGGGCGACTTCGACGGCTGGGACGACATCGACGAGATCGTCGCGCGGATCGAGGACGCCAGCAACTCCGAGCCCAACGAGACCACGGGGCTGCCGCCCTCCGCGCTGTTCATGGAGGAGAAGGACGCGCTGCTGCCCGTCGGCAACCTGCGCGCCCTCGAGGAGGCGATGGGCGACGTGGTGCGCGTGGCCAGGGTGCCGGCCACGATGCTGGTGAGCGCGCACGGCGAGCCCATGTCGGTGCCCAGGCGCTGCATCGGCAGGCCCGCCCGCATCGTCTGCATGCCCGGCGGCGCGATGGACTGCTACGTCGGCGGCGAGCTGGTGGCCACGCACGTGGCGGGCGGGCCGGCCTACGACCCGGCGCACTACGCCGAGGCCATGGCCGGCAAGCGGTGGTTCGGCGACGCCGCCGGCGACATCGAGGCGGCCGCCGCGGCCAACCTCGGCCTGCTCGACTCGATAGGGGGCTCGCTGTGAGCGCCGCCGTGCAGGCCAGCCCCCTCAACCGCCTGGCGGCCAACCTCGAGGAGCTGGGGCTCGAGGGCATGGCGTCGTCGGTGCCCGAGTACGTCAGGCTCGTCGCCGACGGGAGGAAGGGCCTGGTCGACGCCATGCTCGAGCTCACCGACGCCCAGATAGCCCTCAAGCGGCGCGCCGACGACGAGCGCCGCACGAGGATGGCCAACTTCCCCTACATAAAGACGCTGGCCGACTTCGACTGGGGCTTCCAGCCGAGCGTGCCGCGCGGGCTGGTCGAGCAGCTGGCCACGCTCGAGTTCATCGACCGCGGCGACAACGTCGTGCTCGTCGGCAGCCCGGGCGTCGGCAAGACCCACCTGTCGATAGCCATAGGCCACGAGGCGGTGATGGCCCGCAAGCAGGTGTACTTCGCCGACTGCTCGAGGCTGGTCGAGGACCTCAAGCACGCCTCGGCGAAGGAGGCGCTGGCGCGCAGGATGCGGTTCTACGAGCACTGCAGCCTGCTGATAATAGACGAGCTCGGCTACCTCGATATCGGCAAGGAGGGCGCCGACCTGCTGTTCCAGCTGGTCAACAGGCGCTACGCGCTAAAGCGGTCGACCATCGTCACGACCAACGTGCCGGTGGGCAGGTGGGGCGACGTGTTCGGCAGCAACGTCACGGCCTCGGCGGTGGCCGACAGGCTTTGCCACCATTGCGCGATGATCAAGATAACGGGACGGTCGTACCGCCTGAAGGACGTATCCATCGGCGGTGAGGACGGGAAGGAGGAGGGAGCCTAGACGCCGAAAGCGGCGCATCCGCGTTGGCGAATCCGGCGCATCCGCGTTGGCGCGATTGGCGAAAATACGTTGGTGAAAATGGTGAAAAATATATTGACGCTAACA
>NZ_QSTX01000025.1:453-2246 GCF_003438785.1 Collinsella sp. OM06-18AC | reverse complement strand
CCGAGCATGGCGAAGCCCATGGCCGGCAGGATGTTGGCGGCAACGCCAAAGCCAGCAAGGACAAAGGGCGGGATGAAGTCGAGCATGCCCTGGATGGCGTCAGCACCCAGATAGAACGACAGCGAGCACAGCAGGAACGCCATGATGATACCGGTCAAACCGATCAGGAAGTGCATCGCATAGACACCCTTAAGGTTGCCCTGGCCGGAGAAGACATCAGCGCGGTCAACCAGAATCGGCAGGGCGGCGTTGAGGATGTTCTTGATGGCAAGGCACAGCGTGGCGATGGGCATAGCGAGCGCGATGGCTGCCTCGGTGCTCTGGCCCAACTGGATAGCGAAGGCGCAGGCGAGCACGCCGCCGATCGTCTCATCAGGCGGCACGTAGGCGCCGATGGAGATCGAGCCCATGAACAGAAGCTCCAGGCTGGCGCCGATCGCGAGGCCGGACTGCAGGTCCCCCAGCACCAGGCCCACGAGCGGGCACAGGACGATGGGGCGGAACGCATAGAGCGTACCGAGCTGGAAGTCGAACTTACCAAATGCGGCGATAAGTCCGATGAGGATTGCTTGGGTAAGCATATATCCCCCTTTCCTAATAGGACACTACGAAGAGCTCAGACTCTTCGAAATTGAACGCCTAGAGCACGCTTGCGCAGTCAACCTTGGGGTCATCGGCCAGAGGACGGATCTCGACCTCGACGCCGTTGTTCAGCATCTCACGCACATCGGCCTCCTCGGCTGCAGTCAGGAAGATCTGACGAGAGACCTGACGAGCATCGGGGCGCTTCTCGTCCTTGGGCTTGGTGTTGCCCAGGTTGACCGACTTGATCTGCGGGCAGCCTTCAACAAGCTGCTTTGCCTCAGCGATGGTGGCGACACAGATAATCATCTTGTATTTGTCAGTCACACCCGAGTTAATGGCCTCGATGGCATTCGCCATATCCTTGATGACGAGCTTGCAGCCGGCAGGCTTGCCCATCTTGAGCGTCGTCTTCCACACCGGGTCGTTGGCGACCTTATCGCCCACGCAGAAAATGCAGTTGGAGCCAAGGCCCTGGACCCAAGAGACCGCGACCTGGCCATGAAGCAGGCGATGGTCGACGCGAAGTAGCTGAATCATAATGTGACCCCCCAAAGGTCTTGTGCCGTCTTACGGCGTGTCAGTAGGTGCTGCGGATTAGAACTCTTCTTCCTCTTCGTCATCGACCAAAAGATCGTTGACAAACTTCACGCGCGTATCGTCCGCAGCGACGATGGCGCGAATCGTCTCCTCAACCGGCGCCGACTCGTCAGAGAACAGCAGCTGGATAAGCAGAGGAAGGTTCATGTTGGTAACGAGGTACGTGCGGGGACGCGTCTGGACGATCTTGGTGAACTCGTTGTTGACGCTGCCGCCAAAGAGGTCGGTGCAGACAACGACATCATCGTCGGCAGCCATGCCTGCCAGCAGTTTTTGGGCCTCCTCGGCCACGTCCATGCGGTCATCGACGAACATCGAAAGATCGTGGACGTTGTCGCGAGCGCCCGAGAGCAGCTCGACACTCTCCTTGATGCCGGTAGCGAAGTGCGCATGGCTGGCGATGATGTACTGCCTCATTCTGTGTTCCTCTCAATAGCCCGGCGCGTTCCCGCACCCGTTTTCTTTAGTAGTCGAACTGGTGATAGTAGCGACGATACTTGAGGTTGTGCTTGGTGACCGTCTCGTAGTAGCGAGCCAGGCGGTCGGTAACGAGCACCGTCAGAATCCACGGAGACACGATGACGCGGAACTCGTCGTCAAGGCCGGGGATC
>NZ_QSTX01000025.1:0-443 GCF_003438785.1 Collinsella sp. OM06-18AC | reverse complement strand
CCGGGGATCGCGAACTCGGCGGTGTCGATGATGTTGATGTCGGTGTCGCCGGTCACACCGCGGGTCAGGAAGGCGCGGACGCGCTCGTCGAGCTTGCGGTTCTCGTCCTCGCCCATGAACAGGAACACGGGGACGCCGGGCTCCACGAGCTCGAGGGTGCCGTGGAAGAAGTCGGCCGAGGTGATGTAGCGGGTGCGCTTCCACTGCATCTCCTCCAGGATGCACATCGAGAACAGGATGGTCTCGCCCCACAGGGCGCCGGAGCCGATGAACATGGTGTAGGGGGCCAGGGCGTACTTCTTGGCGAGCTCCTCGGCGCGCGGCTCGAAGCGCTTGCGGATATCGAGCATGTCCTTCCAGATGTCCTTGGTCTGCTCGATAAACAGATCGAACTTGGGGAAGCAGCCGCGGCGGTTGAGCAGGCGCAGGCCGAAGCAGTCGGC
>NZ_QSTX01000024.1:0-6205 GCF_003438785.1 Collinsella sp. OM06-18AC | reverse complement strand
CTCTCTTCATGAGCCCCGCAGTCCGCTCCGACTGCGGGGCTTTTGCTGTTTGGAGCGCGAGCAAATGAGGAAGGCGAATAAGAGCCAATCTGATTAGATGCTCAGGTCATGGGATGCCTGAAACCAGACGATGACTCCGAGAATCCTGATTCGGCGTTTGTCCAGCACAATATCCGGTTCCGACGTGCGATATGAGTAGGATGAGAGCATCACGGTGTTCGTACCGGTGCTATAACGACGTATGACGATTCTTGAATTATCGGCCAAAGCGAGGACGGAGCATCCGTTCCAGGGTTTCAGGTTTGGATCCACGAGGAGAAGGGATCCAATCGGGTAGCATTTGGACATGGCGGACGTGTCCATTTGAACAAAGAAGCACCCGCGATGTTTCTTGAATACGGATGAGGGAAGCGCGGTTATTCCGGTTTGTTTAAGTCCCGTTCTGCCTCCATTCTTCAAGATTTTAAATACATCGCAAAGGGAATCAGTAGTAACTTCTTTGGATTCCCCCTTCCGTCCCTCGTGGTCGAGCTTTGCGGCAAGCCCTGCGGTTTCAGATGTGAGGTCGTCGAGCTGCAGGTTAAATTTCGATACTATCTTGAGCAACGTTGAGCGGCGGATTGTATAGCGGTCCTTTTCCCAGCGGCATACCGTTTCTTTGGAGACGCCGATGAGTGCCGCGAATTCCTCCTGTGTCAGCTGGTCGCGCTTGCGAAGCGCCTTTATGTTTTGACCCGTTCCCATGTTATGAAGTGCGGACGAGGGGGAGGCAGAGGCAGTTGGGGCCGCCAAAGCCGTTTGTCAGCTCAAAGATAGAGATGGGAATAAGGTCAATACCGGCCTGCTCCAGCGCTTTGTTGGTTTCGGCGTTTTCTTCGTATACGCAGACCTTGCCTGGCTCCAAACAAAGGGTGCTTGTGGCATTGTTGGTCCTTTCGACCTCTGCTGCTCCGGGATTTGAGCCACCGCAAAGGATAAACTGCAACGAACTTGAACCTAGGGCTAATCGCAACGCTTCTTTCAGTCCGCCTGCGACATGACACGCACGGGTTGTCCCTTCCGATCTGCCCCGCGTAATGCGGTAGACTCGCGCTTGGTCGAGAAGCTCCCGAGCAACGAGGAATGTCTCGTAGTCAACGCGAGTGAAATATGTGTCGAGATGAATGCAGAGGTCATCGTAGGGGACCTGAATGGCCCATACGGACTCAATAGTCGAGTTCTCATCCCACAGCAAGTTATTTGCTAAAGTGTCTATCGCCGCCGGCTCGGTTCGTTGCGAGATTCCAACGGCTATGTTTTCGCTGTTGAGGTTGTGCAGGTCGCCGCCTTCAATGTGGTAAGTCGATTCATGCTTGAAGAACTGAGGGGTCTCGCGGAAATCTGGGTGATAGGTAAAAATCGTTTTGTAGGCGATAACCTCACGGTTGCGCTCTGGCCAGTACATGTGGTTGAGCGTAACGCCTTCGCCGATGACGCTCGCCGGATCGCGTGTGAACCACATGGTGTTAAGGGGGCTTACGAGAAGATCGTCAGGTGAGTATGCGTCTGCCGTCAGTTTCGTGAGGCTGAACACCTCTTTATCTGTGTTGAAGACCTGGGAGTAGCGGATGCCGTTGACTGCTGCTTGAGCAAGGGCGCGGGAGCCTTCGATGCGCTCGAGATACTCGCGAATGGCAGACTCGAGCTCAATGCCCCGCGCGCCGCATTCTGAAATGTAGCTATCGATAAAAGAGCGACGCGCTTGCTCTGTCGCATCAAGGGCTTCGGTAAGAAGGTTTTCAAGATAGAGAATCTCTACCCCTTCGTGCTCGAGCATCGCCGAGTAAGCATGATGCTCCCTAAGGGCTTTATCAAGATCGAATGAGCTGCTAGACGGACGCAACGTAAAGACCCGATTGAACTGCCCGTCGGGGTAGTTGCGCGTTTCGGGGCCGGGACAGTGCAGAAGCACCTTTTTTAGCTTTCCTATTTCATTTTGAACATGCAATGCGGACATGTGACCTCGCTTTGGCGGTGAGTATTTATTGCTTCCATAGTGGCACATTACGAGTTTGATTCAATTTACATCATATCTGTCACAGGTGAATGGCACGAACCGGCTTAGTAATTGATGTTAAACATCAATTTAGATAGCAAATTGACAAATTACATCAATCTGAAATCCGTTTACGGGTCGATGCGCTTCGTTGGCGGGCGAAGAGACGGAAGGGTGTTTTGCGCGATGACACAATGGCTTTGCCGGCAACGAAAAACCCCTGAATTAAGGAGGAGAGATGGCAGAGACAGAAAAGAAGCGCACTCTTCGAGTCCCGCACGTGTACACCATCATTCTCGTCTTGATGGCCGTATTTGCCGTTCTGACCTGGGTCGTGCCTTCGGGTTCGTTTGAGCGTCAGGAGGTTAACGGTCGCGAGGTAACGGTCTCGGGCACCTATGAGCCTGTCGATAAGGTCTATACGGACGAGGACGGCAACGAGGTCGATCTTCGCCAAGGCATCTTCGAAGTACTTGAGGCCCCTGCGATCGGCATCCAGCAAGCGGTCGAGGTCGTTGCATTCATTATGATCGTGGGAGGTTCCTTCCAGGTCATCACGGCGACCGGAGCCATCACGAGTGGCGTAGCTCGAGTGGTGAAAAAGTTCAAGAGCAAGGACGTCCTCATCATTCCGATCCTAATGGTGCTTTTTGCCTTGGGCGGCAGCACCTTTGGTATGGCAGAGGAGACGCTTCCGTTCTTTGCGATTCTTATGCCGATCATGATGGCCATGGGCTTCGACTCAATTACAGCGTTCATGACGGTGTTTGTGGGTGCCCGTATCGGATACATCGCATCTACCGTCAATCCGTTCAACGTCCTGATTTCCCAGGGCATCCTCGGTATCCAGGGCAACCCCCAGCTTTGGTTGCGTACTATTGCCCTTGCCGTGCTCACGGCGGTTGCCGTCGCATGGGTTGTAATGTATGCCCTCAAGGTTAAGAAAAACCCCGAAGCGTCCCCCGCTTTCCACGATGATATCGAGAAACGCAAAGAGTTTGGCGCGGATGAGAACCTCCTCGATAGCGAGTTCACCGCTAAGCAAAAAGCCGTCATGGTTATTTTCGTGCTTGGACTTGGCGCTATCATTTGGGGCCTGGTAGCCCAGGGCTGGTACATGAACGAAATCTCTGCGATTTTCTTGGCCATGGCCCTTCTTTCTGGTGTTGTTTCCGGGATGAATGAGAAGGAGATCGCTGGCGAGTTCGTTAAGGGAATTGCAGATTTCGCGTTCTCTGCCATCGTTGTTGGACTTGCCCGCGGAATCCTCGTAATCGCCAATGACGGCCTCATCATCGATACGATTCTCAATACGCTCGCCACGGCTCTCACTGGAGTTCCAGCCGTTATCTTTACGAGCATCCTCTATGTCGTGGATAACCTTCTGTCGATCCTCGTTCCGAGCTCTTCGGGTATCGCTGCTCTTACGATTCCAATTTTTGGCCCGCTTGTTGAGCTGATGGGCTTAAACCCCGAGGCTGCAGTTACGGGTCTTTCCATGGGCAGCGCGGCCATGTCTCTCATTTCGCCAACAAGCGCGATGCTCGTTGCCGGTCTTGGCGTCTGCAAGATTCCGCTTGGCCAGTGGTGGAAGGTTGCTTGGAAATTCTTCCTGGTCGTGAGCGTTATCTGCATGGCATTCACTGCGGTTTCGGGCCTTATCCCCTTGCCGTAAAAGCAAAACCTTACATACAGTTGTAAGAAAGAAGGATAGAGATGAACAAAGGACTGAACGTTCATAGCGAGATTGGCGCCCTTAAGAAGGTGTGCGTCCATCGCCCCGGTATGGATCTTGTAAACATGAAGGCGGAGGATTTCGACCGCGTTTGGATTCACGACGCGTTCTATCTGGACTATGCCCAGAAAGAGCACGATCAGTTTACCGACCTTCTTCGCGGCGCTGGCGCCGAGGTCGTCTATATGGAAGAGCTGCTCGCTGAGACGTTTGACAAAGTCGAGGGTACTCGCGCAGAGTTCATGACGAAGTTCATGGGTGAGTCCGGCATCTCCAACGCGGCCCTTCGCCAGGCCGTTGTCGAGAAGCTTGATTCGATTAAGGACAACAAGGAGTTTGTCCTTGCTGCCATGGGCGGCCTCTACGTTCGCGACCTCGAGATCCCCAAGGTTGGCGGTTCTCTTGCCAGTATGGACGGCGAGGAGTTGAAGGCTGACGATATGGTGCTGTTCCCCATGCCGGCCTCGTATTTCTCCCGTGACCCTCTGGCTGTCGTGGGCAAGGGCGCTACCATGAACCGCATGTACTGGAATCAGCGCAACCGCGAGGTAATCTTCTACGAAACGGTGCTGCGCAACCATCCCGATTACGCCGGTAGCCCCATCTGGTACGACCACAACAGCGAGTGGCATATCGAGGGCGGCGATATCCTCAACATCAACGCCAAGACGCTCGCCATCGGTATTTCCGAGCGCACCCAGACTGCAGCCATCGATGAGCTCGCCAAGAATATGTTCTGGGGTTCCGATGAGGCCGAGATCGAGAACATCTATGCCATCAAGATTCCGCACGGCTATGCCTACATGCACCTCGACACCGTCTGCACGCAGGTCGATCGCGATAAGTTCACGGTCTATCCCGGCATCTACCAGACGCTTCGTGCCTACCGCTTGACCAAGGGCGATTCGGAGGGGGAGGTGCATATCGAGGAACTCGAGGGCACCCTGCAGCATATCCTCGAGCTTGCGACGGGTATGGACCATATCACCATGATTGAGTGCGGTGGCGGCGATCCGATCGAGGCTTCCCGTGAGCAGTGGAACGATGGTTCCAACACTCTTGCGGTCGCACCGGGCAAGGTCTGCGTGTATGAGCGCAACGTTGTCACCAACGATGCTCTTTACAAGGCTGGCGTCGAGCTGCTCGTCGCTCCCTCCGAGGAGCTTTCTCGCGGTCGCGGCGGCCCGCGCTGCATGACCATGCCGTTCTGGCGTGAGGAAATCTAGTCAGCTTTAGCGTATCTGGGCGGCGCGTGTGCGTCTGCGCCGCCCATCCCTCCTTGTGTGTTCCAACAATCGAAAGGACTCAAATCATGGCTCTTAATCTTTCTGGTCGAAGCGTTCTTACCCTGCTTGACTTTACGTCCGAGGAAATCGAGTACATGCTCGACCTCTCAAAGAACTTCAAGGATATGAAGCGCGCCGGTTATCCGCACCGCTTTCTCGAGGGCAAGAACATTGTCCTGCTGTTTGAGAAGACCTCCACGCGCACGCGCTGTGCCTTTGAGGTCGGCGGTATGGACCTGGGTATGGGCGTGACCTACCTCGACCCCGGCTCGTCGCAGATGGGCAAGAAAGAGTCCATCGAGGATACCGCCCGCGTGCTCGGCCGTATGTATGACGGTATCGAGTACCGTGGTTCTGACCAGTCTATCGTCGAGGAGCTTGCCGCCAAGGCTGGCGTTCCCGTCTGGAACGGTCTGACCAATGAGTACCATCCCACCCAGGCCCTTGCCGACATTCTTACCATGCGTGAGGAGTTTGGCGACACGCGCGGCATGAAGCTCACCTATATGGGCAAGGAGCAGGGCAACGTCAGCGACTCCCTGATGGTTATCTGCGCCAAGCTCGGCATTAACTTCTGCTCCTGCGGACCCAAGGGCGGTGTCGAGGGCGCCACGCACTTCGATCCCGAGCTTCTTGAGCGCTGCCAGGAGATCGCCGCTCAGAATGGCTGCACGATCCAGCTCACTGAGGATATCGAGGAGGGCGTCAAGGATGCAGACGTGATCTATACGGACGTTTGGGTCGGTATGGGCCAGGCTGAGGAGCTGTGGAAGAGCCGAATCGATCTTCTCTCTCCCTATCGAGTAACGCTCGAGGTCATGGCCAAGGCAAACCCCGGCGCCATCTTTATGCACTGCCTGCCGAGCTTCCACGATACGCAGACCACCATCGGCGCCGAGATTGCCGAGAAGTTCGGCGTGACTGAGATGGAGGTTTCCGACGAGGTCTTTGAGAGCGCGCAGTCTCGTATGTTCCAGGAGGCCGAGAACCGCATGCATACCATTAAGGCCATGATGTACGCGACGCTTCGCTAATAGCTGGGAAGTGAACGAACACTATGAGTAAACCGTACGGTAAGCCCGATCGTATTGTCGTCGCCCTTGGCGGCAACGCCCTCGGCAACAACCCCGTCGAGCAGATCGAGGCCGT
>NZ_QSTX01000023.1:0-6464 GCF_003438785.1 Collinsella sp. OM06-18AC | reverse complement strand
GGCACGCCACCGGGCAGAGACAGACCCTCCTCGACGACGCGTTCCTTCCTGGCATAGTCGCAGAGCTGCCCCGACCGCTCTTCCACAAGCGCCTGGCCCGACTGGTACGCGGCCTTCCTGACCGCGCCAGCCCCGGTGGCGGGTGAGCAGCCGCGGTAGTTCAGATGGAAGATGGCCATGCGAGTTCCTTTCAGGCAAGGGGCGCAGATTCGCCCCGCGCAGCGGCGCGGAGTGCCGTGAGCCGCGGTCGGTGAACGGTGCCCGCGGCGCGGAGCGCAAGGGAGCGCAGCGACCGCGCAGCCCGACCCCGTAGACGTGAGCCGTCTCAGGCGAACGGCTTCGGGGTCTGGCGTAGGGCCGTCTGCCAAGACCGCACGCAGTGCAGGACTTTTGACGCATCGCGGCAAAAGTACTGCTAAGTGCGCACTACCTCTGGTAGTGATATACCCAGCTCGCGAAATTTTACCGTGAGTATGGGTATATTTTGCTGCAAAGACAAACGCCAACGAGCAAGGAAGGGCGGTCATTTATGACGGCATCCATCGACGAGCAGATTGCACGGAAGAGGGCCGCGGCCGACAAGCAGGCAGCTCGCGCCGCCGCGCTGAAGAAGGAGCTGAGGGACCTCGAGAAGAAGAAGGCCGCGGCCGAGCGGAAGGCCCGCACGCACCGCTTGGTCGAGGTCGGCGCGATCCTCGAGCAGACCGCTGGCATGACCTTCGACACCGAGGACAGCCGCCGCGCCCTGTCCGTCGCGCTGACCGAGCAGCTGCGGTACACGGACGGCACGCCGTTCACCCGCGGCGGCCAGATCGCCGAGGCCGTCGACAGGCTGCTGGGGGATCGGAAATGAACGTCACCATCACTTTTAAAAACAAGGTCGAGAGCTACTACACCCGCGCCGACGGATCGGCCGCGCTGAGCAAGGACGTCCTCGAGCTCACCGCCGACGGATCGGCGGCGGTGCTCTGGAGCCGCCTCGAGTTCGACAGGGGCGGCGGTGATGACGGGACCAAGCCCCGCACCGAAAGAGGCTTCAGCCGCGAGGTGCTGCGCCTGCCGCCCGCCGCGGCGGTCGGCCCCGGCGGCAGCCTGGATGAGTTCTGGGATCGCGCCAACCAGTACTGCGGCGTGGCCGAGGTCGAGATCGACGGCAAGCTCGTGTACCCGTTCTGACCCTGCCGCCGCGATGAAAACCGAAGAGCCCCGCGGCCCATCGAAAGGGGCCGCGGGGCTCCCGCTATTCTCCCCCTGGGCCGAGCAGCTTCATGGCCATGCGGCCGCGACGCCACCACGGCGTCGCGGCGATCGCCTGCTGGCGCTCGGCGAGCGACGCGAGCTTTCCGGCGAGCTCCGCGACCCTTGCGTTGGCCTCGGCGAGCTGCGCCTTGGCCTCGGCCTCGGCGCGGGCGGCGCGGTCGCGCTCGACCGCAAGCGCCTCCATCAGCTCGGCGTTTCGGGACCGCTCGATTTCCAGTTGGGCGGCCAGGGAGTCGGCCAGGGAGTCCGGGGCGGGCGCCGCGGCCGCTGGCTGGCGGGACGGTTTCTCGGGGTTCTTCAGCGCATCGGCGATAGCCGCCGCGGCGAAGTCATCGAGAATGTCGGTGTTCCCGTTTCGGGAAACGTGGTTTCCCAGTCCTAGTTTCCCGATGTAGTTAGCTATTGTTCGCTTGGAAACTCCCAGCTCAGACGCTATTTCACGCTTCGTTATGCCCATTGGTCAACCTATCGTCAATCGGGAACTTTTCCCGGGAACTATCGGGAATTTTCCCGGTGGTTCCCGATGATTTTACCGTTTCCCGTTCCCGTTTTTCCCGTTCCGATGGGGCTCTTTCTATGGGGAGCACCAAGGTTCCGTCGACGGCAGCGAACTCGAAACAGGTGCGGATGGCGTCCCTGAATTCGACCATCGCCGAGTCGCACGAGCCATTCGGCCTTTCCGTCTCGGCAACTTCCTCCGGCGCATCGTGCAGCCATTTGATGACGGTCGTGCGCGAGATGCCCAGCTCTCGGGCGATGGCGCTGTGGCTGGCGTCGGGGTGCGCCGCGGCGTATTCGCGGACGAGGTCGGCCTTTGGCTTTCGTCCATTGCCCTCGCGCCAGTTTGTGCCGTTGAACCTGTCATTGACCTCTTGGACAGCCCGGGCACCAGCAAGATGCACATCCTGCTTGCGCCCGTTCCTCTTGTTTTTCGGCAGCTCGATGGCGGTGCGCCGCTCTATGCGGTCGCGGGTGAGCTTGTGGATGATGGGGTCGTAGTACGCCTCGATGGCCGCGAGCGCGTGTTCCTCGGTGAAGTGGTTGTCCTCGCGCTCGGTCAGGTCCTCGAGCGTCGGCACGAGCGCGAGCGCGTCGGCCTCGAGCTCCTCGTACGGGATACCGCACTTCTTTGCGTACGCCGCGAGCACGTTCAGGCACCAGTAGCGGTGGTGGTCGGTGGCCTTCGTCTTGACCTCGCCGAGCCACCAGTCGTACAGGTCGCGCTTGCAGGTCCAGCGGCCGGGGGCCTTGCCCTCGACGATGCGCGCCTGGTACCACTCCGGCCAGAGCTTCTTGGCGCGCTCGATGGGCGTACGCCCGGCGGTGCGCATGAGCTCGATGAGCTCGGCGCGGTCCTTGCCGCCGCGGACCCCGGCGTATCCCAGCAGGTAGTCGAGGCTGCATCGCCAGGGTTTCCCGTCCTCCCCGTTGTGGACGAACGCCACGGCCTCGTACTTGTCCTTGATTTTCGACCCAGCGGCCTTGCCATTGAGCTTCGTCGGGGTGCCGGGCATTCTGAAGGGCTGGTAGATGCCCTGGTGCTGGACGTCCTCGAGCGTCGAGACGGTATCGCGCCAGATGTAGTCAGTGAGCATCGCCTTGATCTCCTGCACGAACGGCACGATGCGCGGGACCAGCGGAATCGGCTGGTCGAGGACGTAGTAGAGGTGGAAGCCCGTGCCCGAGTTCACGAGGAAGGTCGGTTGGGGGAGGGACACCCATTTGTCCGCGGCGAGCTTCGGGTCACGGCCGTTGCGGAACTGCTTGAGCATGTTCTTCAGCTCCTGCACGCCGACGCCGTCGAGGTCGATCGCGAAGGCGTGCAGGAACCGGGCGTTCTCGGCGACGCGGCTCTTGCCGAAAAACGACACGGGCGCGCAGAAGACGGACTCGTTCTTCCTGTTCGAGTCGACGACGCGCTCCATCACGCCGTCAAGGTCGTCGGTCAACGTGAACCGCTCGACCACGGGGACGTCGCGCTTGCGGCCCGTCTTGGTCTTGACCGTCTTGGTCCTGTTGGTGATCTGGATGGCGATGCCGTTGGGATGGCCGCCGCCCTTCTCGCGCCACGGGACCTCCTCGCCGCGGGGCTGCAGGAAGCCCTCGGGGAAGATGGTCCTCCAAAAATCGTACGGGCTGACCCATTCCCAGGACGGATAGTCGGACAGAAGGATGTCGTTCTTCTCGATGTAGGCATGGCGCTGGTCTGCCCACCAGGCGTCATCATGCTCCGGTTTCTTCCTGCGATCTGCCACTGAACACCACCCCACATACCAGCCGCCCCCGAGGGGTAAGGCCCTGCCTTTACAGGACGTATATTATCAATACATTTATTGTACACCCCCGCGACCATCTGTATAACGTGTTTTACACCTATACGGCGAATGGTGTGCTAGAATGTATAACGTGTTATACAGATGATTGGGAGGTGCGTCATGGCAACTGCTACCGCGGCATTGAGGATGCCCGAGGACTTGGCAATCAGGTACGACCGTTTGGCGAAATCAACGGGACGCACGAAGACTTTCTACATGACAGAAGCGCTCGCTGCCGAGATTGACAGGCTTGAGTACGAGTACGGCCTATTGAAGAAGGTCGAGGATTACCGGGCCGGCAGGCTTGAGACCGTGACGCTCGACGAGCTGGAGGAAAGCCTTGGCCTGGCGGATTGAGATCGACAAGGACGTCCAGCGCTCGATGAAGAAGCTGGACAAGCAGATCGCCAGGAGGATCGTGGCGAAACTTCATGAGATTTCACAGCTCGAAGACCCGAGAAGCATGGGGAAGGGATTGACCGAGAACAAGTCAGGCCTCTGGCGCTATCGGGTCGGCGACTATCGGATAGTCGCCGATATCGAGGACGATGTTCTCGTCATCCTTGTTGTCGATGTTGACCACCGAAGCAGGGTCTACAGGACTCGCAGGTAGGCTGGTCGACACCGCTGACGAAACGGGGAGGGTTTTGACCCTCCCCGTTTTTTTACGCTTGCCACCACGGCCGCCCATCGTACGGACGACCGTCGGGCAGTCTGTCGTACTCGCGCGGCCCCGTCTCCAGCAGCTCCTTGGCGCGGTCTGGGTCATAGCGCACATCCCAGGGAGAGCAGTAATACCATGCGGAATTGCCTCCGTATCGGGTAAGCCGCCACCGAGCCTCGGCAATCGGGACGAAGCCGAGATCGCACCACTGGTAGGCGGTGTGGTCGCGGCGGCCCTCCTGCAAGGTTTCCTCGTCGATGTGAGCCCCCCAACAATCGAGAAGGTCTTTGCGATGCTGTTCCGCGCGGGCGGCACCCTCGATGCGCTCGCGCTCCTCGGCCTCGCGCTTCGCCTTGGCGTCGGCGCGGCGGCGGCGGTTGACCGCCTCGACGTCCTTTTTCGCCCAGGTGCGCGTCTGCTCGATGTTGTAGAACATCATCGTCTCGTTACCGTTGGGCGAGCGCCAGGAGCGCTCGACACCCTTCTTGAGCTGGCCTTTGAGCACGTGGCGGTGCTTCTTCTCCCATTGTGCAGCAGTGCGGTACTCGATTCCGTCGATGTTAATCATCGTCCTCGACCTCCTCGTGTAGATCGCAGTCGAGGTATAGGCGCACGTACCCGCTCCCGCCGCGGTTGGGGTACTCGCGCGAACGCTCGAGCACGCACCCAGCCGCCTGCATCGCGTCGGCGATGCGCTGAACCTCGTCGGGCAGGCCCTCAAGACGAACCCTGACCATGACAACCTCCTTGCCTTGAACCCTGCGCCACCGTCCGTGGCGCAGCCTAAGCGTACGGCTCCGAAAAAGTCCGAAAAAGTCTAGTTATCGCAGGTCAGACGTGCCATTGCGCAGGCGCACATGCACGCGTATATTTACACGCGCGAGCCCTCCAAAATATTTTTTTCGCCACTGCCGCGGCAGCCGCGAACGGTCGGGATGCCGCTGCGGGCGGCCGTGGCCAAAGCCGCCGCCAAGGTAGCTGAAGCTACCGTCCGGCGGCTAGTGCTTGGGCTTGTGGCCGCGGGGGCGTTTCTGTTCGGCCTGCGGCGGCTCGGGCTTGCGAGGCGCGGGGTCCTCACCCGCGAGCCTCGCCCGCTCGTCAGCGAGCTTGCGGCGCTCGATGCCCAGCCCCGCGGCCTTGAGCAGGGGGCCGGACAGCATCGCAGCGCTGTTGCCGCCCTGCAGCTGGCGAATCTTGAGGTCAAGCGCGGCAATTTGCTCGTCGAGCTGAGCGATCATCTCCGCGCGGGTATCGACCTGATCCGCGGTGGCCATGGCCACGCGGCGCTGGGCATCGGCGGCCGCGGCGGCGGTGGCCATGGCCACGCGGCGGCGCTTGGCCAGCGCGCCCCTGTGCCTGCCCTGGGCGCGACCGCGCTTGGCCTTCTCGATGCGGCCGCGCTGACGCTCGAGCTCCGCGACTTCCCGTTGCAGCTGCTCGAGGGCGGCGCCCTCCTGCTGCAGCTCTGCGCGAAGGACCCGCAGGCGGGCGTTGCGGTCGCGTATCTCTTTATTCAGCTTGACGCGATCGGCGTGCCCGATTAGCCCGGTGCCGCCCTCATGCACGGTCGGCTGCTCATCCAGCCCTCTATCTTTATTGCTGCGATGGTCGATAACCTGTGCCGTGGTTCCCGTTGCGGCGGCGTGTGCCGCGAGGTGCCTGTTGGCGATCTCTGCCCAGGCCGCGCGGACGGCCGTGAGTTCGGCACTACCGACGTCGCGCGCGGCCTGACCCGAGATACGGTGCATCTGCACTGGCCTCTTACTCGTGCGGTCCTTCGTGCCCAGGCCTTCGGCCTTCGCCTGCTTCATGGTCAGGCGGCGGCCATCCTTGAAGTTATATATCTTCTCCCAGCCATCTGCCTTGGCTGCCTTCCAATCGGTTGCGCGGATGGGTGCCTGCTGCCCATGTGCATCCTGGCACAGGTACCAGCACTGCCCCTTCTCGGCCTTGGTCCTCTGGATGAAGCCCTGAGCGCTAATGTCGAGCGCGGAGACGAGTACGTGAGCGTGGGGGTTCCCGCCGCGGCCGTCGTCATGTATCGCCCAGTCGCACGCCTTCGCGGGGAACATCCCGCAGAAGTCGCGCACGCAGGCGCGGCGGCCGGCGGCATCGAGCTCGATCGGCAACGCAAACTCATAGCGCAGCGCGACGAGCTCGTTGCCGCCGCCGCCCTCGGCCCATGCCCGCTCGGCCCCGTTCCAGAGCTCGCCGCGCCCGATGGG
>NZ_QSTX01000022.1:0-6763 GCF_003438785.1 Collinsella sp. OM06-18AC | reverse complement strand
GCATCGCTCACAACCTTCTCGTAACGAGGCTCATCGAAATTGAACATAGCAATTATCCCTTCGTTTAATAGAACGAAATTCGTTCCAATGACAACTTGTCGTTTTGTTACGTATTAATACTTAATAGTCTAAATAAAAACCCTTCTAGGAAAGGGGGACCTGACTGTCTTTCATCTCGGCGAGTTTATGCTCGAATCCAAAGCCGCCGGGTTTAAGGCAATTTTTAGCTGAATAGTCAGCAGCGAACTCCATTGCATCCCGAATGATCCCCACATCGAGCGGTTGCTTTTTTCTCCAGCCATGCGAGAGACAGCTCACAACAAACGCAGTGATATACGAATCTCCCGCGCCCATGGTGTCAAGCGCATCTACGGGTCTTATATTTCCCTGGTACCATCGGGAACCGTCAAAGAACACAGGCCCCGTAGATCCCCGTGTAGCAATCGTGTAGCGACAACCATGCTCTATGGCCCTCTTCAATAGAACTTGAATCTGTTGATCGCTCTCGCCGGAACAGGAAAACAGACCAAGGGTTGTAGCAGGGCAAACAAGATCGAAATATGCGTCGGTTCGATACTTATCTTTAACGGAAAAGTCGTAAACCGCCACAGCGGGAAGATCTTGAACTAGGTGCACATCATCCTGCAGCTTTGCATTGACGCTGGTAAAAACCGCATCGAATCCCTGAAGAAACTTGACATCAGAATCGTTGATGTGGGTTTTGTGCGCCCAGCAAGCCCCTGTATCGTAACCAACTTCGACACGTTCACCGTCGTAAACATTTACATCGCAAGTCTTGGTTGTCGCTTTTTCAGGCATAGATGATTGCGAAAGGTCAACGTTCAGCGAAGAAAGGGCATCGGTGATTATTCGCCCTCCCAGGTCGTTGCCGATCTCCCCAATATACGCAGCCTGTGCGCCAAGCATGCTTGCATGGGCAGCGACGTTTACGGCATTGCCACCAGGATACATAACGCCTTTGTTGAGATAGCGATCAATAACGTTGTCACCAATTGCTGCGATTTTCACCTCAACGCCTCCCATCACGTACGGTCTTTATTAGTACTCGACCTTGCGGTAATAACGGCGGATGTCGAGCGAATGGTCACGAATTTCCTCGAAATTCTTGCTCACACGCGAGAGAATGGCATTGAGCACCACCGGAGAAAGCATCCAGCGGAATTCATCACTGATACCCGGCAACTCATAATCATGTGTATCGAATACGGTGAAATCATCCGCATATTGCTTACAGAAGCGTGCAACGCGCTCATCAAGAGGCCTAGTCTGCGCCTCCGTCATTGCGAGCGCGACACAAACGCCCGGCTCAACAAGTTCGATAGTGCCATGGAAGAACTCAGGCGATGTAACGGATTTGGTGCGCAGCCATTGGGACTCCTCGAGCACACACATGGCAAACGAATACGTGGGGCCCCACAGATTGCCAGAACCGATCCAGATCTGATACGGGTCGTCCTTGTGCTTCAGAGCATATGCGCGAGCCATCTCGTCAGCGTTCTTGCCGACGGAAACGAGAGCAGCAGGGAGATTCACAAGCTCATCAGCGAAGCGATCGTAGTCATCGAAAAAGCCCCTGTTCTTGAGAATCTTTCCAATCAGAAGGTACAGCACGAGCTCCATAGGACGACCCTGCTTATAGATCACTCCATAATCGGAAAGTTCACCAAGCGGTGAACCGTCCACGCCAAGCGTAGAGACAATGGTGCAGCCTGCGTCTTTTGCCGCCTTTGCCGCCGCGACCGTCTCTTTGGTGTCGCCCGACTTGGACGCCATGAACGCCAAGGTCCCCTTACCGATGCGCCGATTGCCAACCGTGAGGAAATCTGCCGAAACTTGGGACTGGACGGGAATATCGGACATAACAGAAACCATATAGTCAAACGGCTGCATCATCGCAAGCGAGCCACCTGACGAGGTGAAGAAAATCGAATCGAAACCCTTTTCGCAAATTTCGTCAGCAATGCGTTCAATTTCGGCACGTTGATTGTAGATATAAGCACCGTTATCGAGAATTGCCTGTTCATCAAATGAAACCATGAGATATACCTTTCTAATTCAATTGGGCCAGACGGCGAAATCAACCATTTAGATTGCAAACACTCCGAAGAAGGAGCCGACGATACCAACCGCCATGAGAATAACGAGAATCCAAGCAATTTTGACCTTGTGCTGGACGAGTTCGTAAACTCCAAGTGTCACAAGCAGCGGCAGCAGGCTCGGCATGATACCGTCGATGATGCTTTGGATAGTCTGCGCACTGTCGCCGGTACCGAGAGAACCAGCCACGCTGACCGATACAAGGTTGGGCACCATAGCGCCGATAACCATAAGACCGAGAATTGCAGCCCCCATAGTGAGCTTTGGCATAAGACCAGATTTCTCGATCTTGCTCAAGAAACTGGTTCCGAATCCATAGCCCCATTTAAGGCAGAACCAACGAATCAGATAATGCGGAACATTGAATACGACAAGGAAGAGAAGCGGGCCGAGAATGTTACCCTGCATAGCAAGCGACACACCCAAGCCAGTGGCGATGACACGCAACGTTCCCCAGAACAGAGAGTCACCGATGCCGGCCAGCGGGCTCATAAGAGCGGCCTTTACGCTGTTGATGGAGGATTCGTCAAAATCCTCTTCGTTAGCGTTTGCCTCTTCCATCGCTGCCGAAATGCCCAGAATTAATGTTGAGACATAAGGAGTGGTGTTGAAGAACTCCATGTGACGCTTAGCAGCAGCAGCCTGGTCATCCTTATTCTTATACACGCGACGAATGATGGGAAGCATGGAGAAGCAGTATCCCATGTGCTGCTGGCGCTCGTAGTTCCAGGAGTACTCCATCGTAAGCGAACGGAAAAATACCGATTTTAGATCACGCTTTGTAATCTTGTTGGAACTGGTGTCATTAGAAGTCGTCATCGTCGAAGCTCCCTTCCGAACTAAGCTGTGGCGTCTGAGCAATGAAGTTTGGCTGGACCACCACGAGGATTACTGCGAGGCAAAGCCCAATGATGGCAATACCAAGGATTGGAATGCTCATGTAGGCACAGAGCGCAAACCCGAGCACGAAGAAAATAGCAGTCTGCTTGTTGACAATCATTGAAGCGAGCAGTGCAATGCCGAGCGCAGGGATGAATCCACCCGCAATAACCAGGCCGTTACTTACAAACTCGGGAATTGCGTTAAGCACCGCGTTCATAACCGGCGTTCCGAGATAGAAAGCAAGGGAGCACACGAAAAAGCGAGGAAGCGATTTGACGATGAATCCACCAAGCAGATGCATCCGCTCCATACCTTTGAGGTCGCCCTTTGCCACGCAGTCGTCCGCTTTATGGACGAAAAACGGCATCACGATCAGCGTAAGCGCGTTATCAATGATGAGATAAAGCGACGCAATCGGGAAAGCGAGCGTCAGCGCAACTTCAGCGCCTTGACCCGTCGAAATTGCAAAGGCAGTGCCCAAAATACCACCGGTGATAACGTCAGGCGGAACGGCCGCCCCGATGGTAACCGATCCAATGAACACCATTTCAAGCGTGGCGCCGACAATAATGCCCGTCTGCAAATCACCCATCACAAGACCGATGAGGACGCCCGTGACAATCGGGCGAGAAGCAAGGCAAGTGCCAAGTGCCCACTCAAATGTCACGCACATTGCGACGAGGCCGATAAGGATCGCTTGAGTCAACATGAGGGATCCCCTTTCTATTGTATGTGCTTAAATCAAAATCTTCTCGTCTCTAGGTACCTGCCTGATCTCCACCTCGATTCCGGCATCACTGAGCTCATGTAGAAGCTCCACGTCGCGATCGGTAGCGAAAACCGTTGAAGATAGGCGTACATCTGCACCCTCACGCGGCTTCGTTCCTCCAATGTTGATATGCTCGATTTCGCTGTAGCCCTTTGCCAGGCGGTAAGCATCTTCGATGCTTTCAACGACAATGAACAAACGGTACTTATCGGTCACACCGCTCCTAAGAGCCTCGATAGAATCATCGACCGATTTGATAACCAATTTGACGCCTGCCGGACGTGCCAGCTTAAGCGTCGTCTTGCGCACGTCATCTTTCACAACCGCATCGCAGGCAATCAAAATTCAATTGGTGTCAAGCTCTTGCGTCCAAGTCATGGCAACCTGACCATGAAGCAAGCGATGGTCAACTCTCAGCAGCTTAATCATCTTTGTTCCTTTCTCAAAAATCCTCGTCTTGTTCTACCGAATTTGGCAGCGAACATAGGCATGTGCCCTTTTGGCGGACACTTGAAACCAATGCAGCGAGCTCGGCGTCATCAAGTGTGCTCAATTTCGAAAACACTTCGAGCACTAGTGGTAGCGACATGCCGGCAATGAGCCTTAGAGAATCGTCACCCAACCTTTCCATAAAAGCGTTATTCACTGACCCACCATAGACATCAGTGATGACAATCCACTGGTCTGCTGGGTCGCGAGAACGGTCCCAAAAATCTATCAACTCGTTTACATCCATCGTGTCCTCATCGACATATGCGCATAGCACCTTAACGCGAGGATCTTCACCGCAAAATAGCTGGAGCGTTTCACGCATCGCTCTAGCAAGTGGCCCATGGCTGGCCAAGAGCAACTTCCTCATTTATCTCCCAATCTCAGTCAATCATCTGTTAATAGAACGTTATATTTTGTATTGTTATCTACAGTATCCTCGAAACTTTCGCTTTGTCAAGACAGATCAATCAAGCTTCCTAAGCGGTAATAATTCGCCCGTAAACGGCAAAAAAACGCCCCTTTGTCGGGGCGTTTTCAATCTCTTGTTATTCGGTTAAGAAAGATCCGGGGTTTGGCTTTCGCTAGAGATAAAACTTTAAGCGCTCAGTGCAGTACACCTGCCGCGAAATAAACAATGGCACTCCCTGCGCGCTGCAACGCTTATCTACAAATAATAAAAGGGCAGATCCCGGCTTTACATTCAAATGTTCTGCCTCGTAAGCACTTGCAAAGCACACCTGCAACGTTCGCTCGTTATTGCCAAGTTCGATATGGCGTCTTCCCAGCACCTCAAGTAGAGAACCCGATAAATCTTCATGTTCCAAAAAGGCAAGAGAAGGAGTGTAGCTATTGGTTTCCAACATCGTTGGCACGCCATCGACTAAGCGCAAACGTCTAGTCTGAAGAATATTCTCGTCCTCCTGGACCTGAAGAAAACGCACGTCGCGCAGCGTAGGATAAATCCAAGCTACTTCGAGCACTACGGTAGAAGGCTTTTTATTTTCTTGAATGCAGGAATGGGTGAAGCTTTCCTGGTCATCGGCTGCATAGGCATTGCGTGTCGTGGTAACAAAAGTCCCTTTCCCTCGCGTGCGCTCAACGATATCGGCATCCTCTAGTTCCTTGATTGCCGATCGAACAGTAATACGACTAACGCCATATTCCTCCATAAGCTCCGTCTCAGTAGGAAGCTTATCCCCTTCGCTATATACGCCACTTTCTATTCGACTCACAAGATCGTGAACGATCTGCTTATACAATGGAACAGCGCTCTCCACTTTAACCATTATTCAACCTATTGCTTTCTACACTTAACGGCTTCAAGTCCCCGCCAATTGATGCCGAGTTGATTAGCCTTAATCGAAAAGAAGTATTTGAAATAATCACCCAACATCACCTGCTTAGTAAAGTGCACTGGCTTACCAGTGCTCATATAAACGGTCTCACTCAATATAAACATCGCAGCTTCTCCTGCGATATTAAGGATGCGCTTCTCCTCATCCGTAGCAAGCCCTGCTTCAAGCACAATAGACGGGAAACAATTATCCTCTAGTCGCAGCCCCGTCTCTCTCTCAATCGTTTCATAAAGTGATGCGTTCTCCATATCGACACCCAGTAAAAACCCGAAGTTCTTTACTGGAAGATAAATATGTTCAATCATTGCATTTATGTGGTTAATTGACCTCACGCGTTTGAGGTAAACCGCAGATTCATTCTCTTCCATTCGCAAATGACGACGGACGGCAACGGGCGGCTCGACCTCCTGAAGAGCGAGAACACGAGACGAGGTTTCGATATTATTTTCATGGCAAAAATAAGTGAAACCCTTAAACGTGCTCAAGCTCGAGACGATTTTAGGCTGCCGGATAAATGTGCCCTTGCCATGACGCGTATCAAGCACGTCGTCATCCACAAGAGTTTGAATTGCCTTCCGTATCGTCGCACGGCTAACCTCGTATTCTTCGCAAAAACCATTTTCGCTAGGCAACACGCCACTTTCGGAAAACTCGCCCATCTCAATACGGCGGCGCAAATCATCAGCTACTTGTACATATAGCGGCACAGCACTAGTCGGGTTAATCATAACGTTCTCCGTATAACATTCTATGAAACTTCTATACGTTATAAGATAACCTATTACGTATTATTTTGAAAGAAATAGACGGTTCAATCTTATTTTTGAACCGTCTACAATATCAAACACTCCATATGAAGGTGTCGAATGCCACTTGTGGCGCAAACAAGAGGGGCATTTGGCAAAAATGCCCCATTTCGCCTTGAAGTCGCTACCGTGAAATGCCAACGAGCCGCATGGTCGAGTCCAAGCAAATACGACCTCAAGCGGCCAGCTACGGCATGGCTCCCTAGAACGAGACTGCGACATTTGTTTGCATTGTTTTACGAACGCAACATAACGAATTATTTCCGAGCAAAATAACGACCGCTGAAAGCTGCTTTAGTAGTTCATCTGGTGGTAGTAGCGACGCGTGGTGAGCGGGTGGT
>NZ_QSTX01000021.1:0-8866 GCF_003438785.1 Collinsella sp. OM06-18AC | reverse complement strand
GCGGCCTAGTCGCTATTTAGGGCGTCCAAGATTTGGGACGCAGTTCATAATCGGCAGGAGGGCCCTTCGCTTTGCAAGACCATACTCCTTGCAGTATTTACCTGGTAGGCAGAGGCTCGCTACGCCGCGCGGCGTTTGGTGTAGACAAACCAGCCGCCGACGGCCCCGATACCGACGATGCCCACGGCAACACCGGCGATGGCAAAGCCGTTCGAGCCCGCGTCCGCAGCCTTGTTAGCGGCGCCGGCGCTCAACGCGGCGGTCTTGCCGGACGTGCCCGACTTTTTGCCGCTCTTGTCTGTCTTGCCGGCGACGGAAGACTCCGTCGAATCCTTCTTGCCGGATTCGGCCTCGGCCTTGGAATCGCCAGCTGCCTTGGCGCCCTCGCTCGAGGAAGCACCGGCCATCTTGGCGGCCACAGGAGCCATTACGCCCGCAAAACCGGCGGTCCCGTTGCCGGCACCGCCGTCCGACCCGGCACCCGGCGTCAGGACGCCCGGCGCCACCGTGGGCTTCTGCGGGTCCTTGCTGCTCGAGCCCTTGCCCGCCGTCACGGCCGTCTTCCAGGCAATCGTCTCTCCCGAGGAGACACGATACGTCGTGAGCGCGCGGAGCGCCTGCTCGGTCGCCATGGCGTTGGCCGCGCCGCCCTTGCTGTGCGCATAGCCGTTGCCGCCGTCCACGCGGTACAGGTCCAGCGCGCAGACCACGTTGGTCACGGCATTTGCAAACCCGTTAACGGGGTTGGCCGGGTCACGGTCGAGCGAAAGCAGCGCGAGGATCACCTGGGCATTGGCCTCGGCAGAACCGAAATCACAGGTACCCGCGCTCATCTTGCCCTTGAGGTAGGAGAGGCCGTTCTCGATGGCAGCATCGACCTTGGTGTCGCCCTCATAGGGCGCCACGGCCTGGATCGCCATGGCCGTCAGGTCCACGTCGCCCAGACGCGTACCCTCCACGGCGTCGTCGCTGCCGAGAAGCTCGCAGACGGCGTCCGCGAGGCTCGCGCGCGTCCAGGCAGAACCGGCGGGTACATCCGATCCGCTCGCATTAAGCGCCATCAGCGCAAAGATCTTCTCGTTGGCGCGCGTCATATCGGTGCGGCTGCAGATGAGCTCGACCAGGTTGACGCCGTCATAGTCGGTTATGTCCTCGCCGATGGCGGAGAGGGCCAGCGCCACACGCTCGGTCTCAGTCAGAGCGCAGGTCGCACTCCCCCACTCGGCCTTGTGCTCGGCCAGCGAGGCGCGGTAGTTGTCGAGCAGCTTGGAATCGATCTTGCGGCCCGCCTTGGCAAAGTCGTAGATCTCCCACTCGTCGCCGTACTGGAAGGCGTCGGAGCTGCGGCGCACGTCGATGAACGCAGCAGCGGCATCGATGCCCGCCGAGGCGGACTCACTCGTAGCGGGGCTCGCGGCCACGCCGGCCACGGTGATGGTAAGCGTCACGGGCTCGGCACCGGCGGTCGCGTCCACCGGCGTACCCGTCGCGACCACCGTGCCGGCCGAAAGCGCCGTCACCGTATAGTCGCTCGAGGCCACGTATAGGCCGTCGTCGGGAGCGCCGTCGACGTGCTTCCAGGCGCCCTTCTCGTTGCGGTCGATGCCCACGATACCCGAGGCGTCCTTGCCGTCGAGCGTCTTGAACGTCCAGATGAGGCCGGGCTCGGTCACGCTCCAGCCGTCCGCGTCGTTCTTACCGGCAAAGGTCAGGTCGAGCTTTTGCGCCGAACCGGCCTTGAGGTAGAGGCTGTCCGTGCCGGCCGTCACGCTCGCAAGCGGATTTTGGTAAGCATAAGTCACGTCGCACGACGCGCTGATGACCTTGCCATCGGCGTCCGTGTCGGGCAGCGTCGCGGTAAACGTGGTGGTGCCAGCCTTGTACGCCGTGTAGCCGATCTCGCCCGCGGTGGTGTAGGCCGCCACGGCAGGATCGCTGCTCGTCACGGTAAAGTTGTCGCGGTTGGTGGCGTTGTCGGGCGCCGCCACCGGGCGTGCGTGATCGGTCAAAAACGCGTCGCGCTCGGAGAGTGGGTTGCGGCCCTGCAGGTAGACGGTGGCGCCGTCCTCGTTATAGCCCATCGAGATGGACGTGGCGGCCACGGCTTCGGACGTCAGCGTCACGCTCTTGGAGCCGGCGCCCGCAGATGCGGCGTCGCGCGGGGTAACGGTGATCGTGGCACTGCCGGCATGCTTGAAGTAAAAGCAGGCCGAGTAGTCGTTGCTGTAGATGGTCGTAGGATCGCTCGAGGCAAAGTGGAAGCGGCTGAACGAGACGGGCACGTACTCGCCCTTATCGGCGTCGACGTAATGCACGCGAATCTCGAGGTTGCGCACCTCGGAGCCCTGGACGGTAGCCGCACCATCGGTCACGTTGCTCACGGTGCCGTCGGAGGCACGATACCACAGCTCAAAGTCATCGAACTGTTTGGCCTTGGCCTTGATCTTGATGGTAGCCACGGTCTGCTCGGAGCCATCGGCCTTGTGCTCGGTGGCGGTCACCGTGCCGGTAGCGTTGTCGTAGATGTAGAGCTCTCCCGTGGACTCGTTGATGCCGATGTTGCCGCGGTTGGCGTCATCGGTGCCCCAGGTGATGGTGCTCGTGGCCGGGACGCCCTTAAGTGCAAAGACGCCAAGTTTGCGGTAGGCGTCCACAGCATCAGGCGAAACCTCGAGCATATGGCCGGCAACCGTCTGGCTGGCGCCGTCGTTGGCCGTGAAGCTCACGGTGTAGGCGTCGTCGGGCGTGGTGTCCCCCGGCGCCTGGTAGCTGTTGCCCGAGCCAAAGACCGGCGTGCCATTTTTATCGATACCCCAGCTGCTGCCGTTGGCGCCGCAGTTGGCGTTGATAAGATCGGCGAAGCCATCGGTGGCCATGTCAGCGGGGTCGACAGCATAGGAGTTGACGAGCGCCGAGGCGGGAGCGCCCATCTTGTTGGTGAGGAATGCGCCCCAGTAGGTGTTGACGAGCTGGCCCGCGCTATAGGTCGCGAACAGCGCGCCCGCCGTGCCCTTGGAGGTCGAAACGCAGTTGGACACGATGCCGCCGTCGAGCGTGCGCGCAAAGCCCGCTACGCCCTTGCCGGTCACGCTCGTGGAGCAGTTGAGCACGGCGCCCTGAACCTTGTTGCCCAGGGGGCCGAACGCCTTGCCGTCCGTCGCCCGCTTCAGCTCGCCGGCGAACGAGATGTTCTGCACCACGCCCGTGGAGGCAACGCCGTCCATGAGCGACTTCACGCCACCGCCGTTGGTGAAGGTGATGGCGTGGCCCTGACCATCAAGCGTACCCGCGAGCATGCCCGTGGGGGCAAAGAAGTACTCGTCGTCGATGGTGATGTCGTTGTCGAGGACGTAGTAGGCGTCGACGTCGGCAGGCTTGAACTTGCCCATGAAGGCGTCGAGGTCGCTCTGCGAGCTCAGGTGCACTACGCTCTGCGGCTGAGCCACGGGCTCAGTGGGCTTGGGTTTCTCGAGCGCGGCGGTGGCATCGGTGAGTGCCTTGGTTGCAGCGTTGACCTCGGCCTGTGCGGCGTCATCGTTGGCGTAGACGTCCTGGGCGTTCGCAAGGGCCTCGGCGAGCTTGGACCAGCTCTTGGCCGTGTAGTCGCCCTCGACCTTGGCGCTGGCATCGTCGATGGCGGCCTTGAGGGCACCCTTGTTCACAACGACCACGGCGCTGCCCGAGACCAGCACGGGCAAACCGCCCTGTGCAGACCAGCTAAAGCCGGTGGCAGGAGCATCGGTGTTGAGCTTATCGACCGAGGCCTGGGTCTTGAGGTCGTCGACAGAGATTTTGCTGCCGAAGGAAGAATCGACCTTGTAGCCGCACGCCTGATCGCCCACAGTGAACAGATTGTTGGCCACGGTGCCAGACTTGTAATATCCAACAAGGCCGTGGGCGCAAAAGCCCGACATCGATCCGGAAACATAGGAGTTGATTACAGACCCACCGTTGAGCGTTCCCACCAGGCCACCGTAATCGGCCCAAGAGCCGCCATCGCTCAAAGTGGCCGTCGACCAGCACATCTGCACGGTTCCCGAGCAATTGATCGCAAGGGCGCCCTCATAATCGCCCATGGTTGCCCGGCCCATCACGCCCAGATTCTGCACCGTGCCAGTCACGCTCTTCGCAAGTGCCTTGCCGTTAAGCACGGTGCTGTGGCCCTGGCCATCGAGCGTGCCGGCCACGGTCTCGATCTGCTGGTCGGCGCCAAGACTGATATTCGCCGCGAGCTTCACGACAGCCCCGGCCTCGATGGTGGTGGGCAGCTCATCGGCAGAAGAGACCATCACAGTCTCGCCGGCCTTGGCGACACGCACGTCACGTGCCTGCTGAACATCGGCGTCGTCATCGTCGACGTTCACCGCGGCGGCGTTCTGCCCGTCCGCACTCAGCATGGCGGCAAGCCCCTCATCGGCAGACGGAGCAACGTCGGATCTTGCCTCGTCCGCCGACGCCTCGGCGCCTTCAGCACCCGTCTGCTCGTCCGCAGTGAAACTCGTCTCGTCGGCATTCTCGGCAGCATCCGCCTGCTGCGAGGCCTGGGCCTGCGCCTGCACAGCGATTTCTGCCATGCCCTCGGCAAATGCTGACGTACCCGGCATCGACCAGACGAGTAGCACCGAGAAAGCAGCGGCTCCCAGGCGCTTGAGCATAATGTTGTTTCGCGTCACCCGTTCTCCTTCTTTCGCGAACTTGCAATAGAGCCGTGGCGAAGAAGGCGGGGCAGGCGATGCCCCGGCAGCACAAAGGCGCACGTCAGCCACCCTATCGGCAGCAAAACGCACGCTCAGCAGCACCCCTTGTAGACCGGAATCCAGCGGCAAACAGAGAGGCCCTCGGTTTCGAGAAGAGCACGGGCAGGTAATCTGACTCGCGGGCGCGCCCGCACACAGTAACCGCCTTGCTCGGGATTCTCACCCGATTCCCCTTTATGCACTCGCGCGCACCCGTGCTCCGGCTTCTATTTTTTAACGGAGGAAGTGTACGTTACCGCAGGTAAATCGGTCAATGCACTACACAAAAACCGCCATACCCGAGCCATATGGCTCCCGGATGGCCACCTATAGGCAGCCCATATCGCCAGCCGTCCACCGAGCCGTCCCTGCCCACAAGATTGAGCGGCCCGAATGTCCCCCGTGGGGCTGAGGGGGCCAAATGTACCTGTTAGAAGCCATTTAAGCGTTTTAACAGGGACTTTTGGCCCCCTCAGTCCCACGGGGGCTTTTGGCCCGCTCATTTTGCTTTAGCTCAAGCAAACGGTCCCGCACGATTACTCGTACGGGACCGTTTTTAGTTAGGGCTGTCGTCTATGACCCGCTCCGGTTAATTCGCACGCTTGCGGATAAGCACGGCCCCCATAACGGCCAGAACTCCAGCCACCGTCAGAAGCGCCACGATCACCACAGACGAATCACCGGTCTTGGCAAGCCCTCCCTTGGTCGCCTTCTTGGCGGTATCGGTCTTGACGTCCGTCTTCACATCCGTCTTCTGACCGGGCTTCTGCCCAGGCTCCTCCTGCGCAGCCTGCGTCACGGTCACCGTCGCTTCATCGGACGTGGAAACCAGCCCGGCAGCACTCGTCACCTCAACGCGATACACCTTTGAACCGACCTCGGTCGTCGCGGCGACGTACTCAGCCGCCGTCGCCCCGTCGATGGCAGAGAAGTTGCCGTCCTCGCCCTTGACGAACCACTGGTAGGTAAGCTGGGCATCCGAGCCATCCACGCTGTCATCAACCGTCGCGGCAACGCTCAGCTTGGCCTCAGCGCCCTGAGCACACGTTACCGACTGCGGCTGAGCCGTGATGCTGGGAGCAACAAAAGCGGACGCGTACATAATCGGGGTCCGGGAGGTTCCATTCTCGGCATCATAGTCGCTCGGCATAAACGCACTCGAGGTATCTCCCGCATTCACATAAGCGCGCATCTCATCGAGAAGCTTGGCCGCCTTGTTGTAGACCTGTTCGCTCACTGCGGCAAACGCCTTGTTGGCAAGGTCCGTGCGCTGATCGGCAGGGGTTGCCTGCATCAACCCGTCAACAACGTCCTGCTGGGCGATAACCTGCTTCTGAAGGACATCGAGGTAGGCGCGCACGTTCTCACCCATCGAGGCACGGTTGTTGTAGGCGAGCGTGTTGATGTCCATGAAGACGTAGTCGAGGTTCTTGCCGTCCTTTTCGACCAAAGCCTGCGCGACGTCGTCCTTGCGTCCTGTATAAGTGCCGTCCACCGTGTTCCACGCCGGGAAGTAGTCAGCCGGAACTTCCGTCAACAGCGCAGAGTAGCTGGGCAGGTACACGCTGAACTCGCAACGCGAAAGCGCTTCCCACTGAATCGTGGCGATATCACTGGAAAGGCCGGACCGAATCTGGAAGATATTGCTCTCGGTCGTCCTGTTGTTGCCGATGGCATACAGGGCACTGTTGAGATTGGCGTTGAGGCTGTCATCCTGCTCGCCGCGGGCAGCGAGGGAACGCAACGCCGTGAACGTATCGGATTTGATGCCCGGCGTAAACGTCAGCTGCGGGTCGATGAGCGAGGTGACGCGACCCTGTTCATCAACGGTATAGTCCGTCTGAGGCGCAAGGGCAGCACCGAAGTAAGCACGTCCCTGGGCCAGGCGCGTATTCTGCGACGAACCCGAATTCTCCTTGCCATACGTCTTGAAGATGTTCGGCGTGCCGTCGTCATAGGTTACGAGAACGCCGTTGGACTCGGGCAGCGTCACGACACCGGCCGAGTGCAGGCATTGACTCACATCGTCAAGATTGACCTTATACTGCAGGCCGCCGATGTTGGGATTAACGGACGCCACGTCGTCGCCCATCTTGACGGCAATCCACTGATGGCCCGAAAGCTGAGCGAAAATCCAGGTCTCGGTATTGTCGGCAATGACGATCTGGTTGCAGTCCTGAGAGCCATACTGATCGATGATGGCGCCGAGCTTCTCCACGCCGTCGCGCGCCGAGGACGAAACGCTCAACAGGTAGTCGGCCAGGTTATACTCGCCGATGCCCGTGTCGACAAGAGGGTCGATAGCCTTGATTCCGTCGTTGTAATCCGTTGTGAGCGTCGCGGAAACGGAGACACCGCGCTCGTTGGTGCCGGCCTCGGAATACACGCGGGACGCTGCCTCGTCGTCCTGGGCATCCCACGCATCGGGATTGTCACGAACATAGGTGTAACGATACGAGCGACCCTGATAGGTGTACTCAAAGCCGGTCCCCGGCACAGAATCGTTCTCGAAAGAACGGAAGACAGGGTTGTCGATCGGCTGCTGCACGCCAAAGGTCTTGCAGTAGCGAGGTGAATAGTCCTCGGCGCGGCCGACATAGGTATCGCCCGTCGTTGTCTGGTTCTTACCGATGTAAACCTGCGTGCAGGCGAGCGCGGGCGCGGGCATGGCAAGCACAAGCGCCGCGACTATGCCCCCCCTAAACGCCTTCTTAGCAAAAGCCGGTAACCTCATACGTTCTCCCCTCCACACGGAGCCCGAACTACCCACCAACAATATGCGTAATGAGAACACTTTAGCTGGGTAAATCGGATTGAATATGCAGTTATCAGCTTATCTTATGTGTTAAGGAAGTATGGACACGGCACTCGTAACAACCCGTGACCGGTCGTTTGCATCTGGCAGGCGGCATTCCCCGCAGGGTTGAACAGGCCGATAAGCCCCGTGCGCAAGATTGAGCGGGCCGAGTGTCCCCCGTGGGATTGAGGGGGCCAAATGTACCTGTTAGAGGCCATTTAAGCGTTTTAACGGGGACTTTTGGCCCCCTCAGTCCCACGAGGGACATTTGGCCCGCTCATGCCCGACTGGAACGGCACGCGCTATCATGGGTGCCGTTTTGATGAGTCATCTTGATGGGAGCGTACCTATGGCAGCTTTTTCCACCGTGATCTTTGACCTTGACGGCACCATCCTCAACACGCTCGAGGACCTGGCGGCCGCCGGCAACCATACCTGCGAGATGCACGGCTGGCCCACGTTTGCCGTTGACGCCTACCGCTATAAGGTGGGAAACGGCATGCTCAAGCTGGTCGAGCGCTTTATGCCCGCCGAGTATGCGGGCGACGGCCGTATGTTTGAGCAGACGCTTGCCGAGTTTAGGGCTTATTACAGCGAGCACAAGGAGGACCACACCGCCCCCTACGCCGGCACGATTGAGATGCTCGAACGTCTGCGCGCCGCGGGCATTCAGCTTGCCGTGCTCACCAACAAGGATCATATTTCGGCAGCCCCGCTTATCGAGAAATACTTTGGTTCCGAGCGCTTTGCGCTGGTGCAAGGCCGTGTCGATGCGTTTCCGCCTAAGCCCGAAGCGCCCGTCACACTGCACGTGATGAAGGAGCTGGGCGCCAATCCGGCGACCACGCTCTATGTGGGCGATTCGAATGTCGATGTCCTGACCGGCCACAACGCCGGCCTTAAGAGCGCCGGCGTCAGCTGGGGCTTCCGCGGCCGCGCAGAGCTGGAGGCCGCCGGCGCCGACTACGTTGTTGATACGCAGGACGAACTCGCCGAGCTAATCTTGGGCGAGTAGCGAGCGACACCGCTTAACGCAGCTGCGACAATTCTTCCGCGCGGAAAGCGCATCCCGTTTTGGAGCTCCGGAATGGGACGCGCTTTCCGCTTGAGCCCCATCGGGGAAACGGCATCCCGTTGTGGAGCAATATTCCGGGTCGCACTTTCCGCAACCCACCCCATCCGGAAACCGTGACCCACTATTCGGCCAAAAACCGGGTCGCATTTTCCCGAGCGTTCGCGATGCAACGCTGGCGCAAGGAGTGTCCCCAACTGCCGGCAGAAAAGGAACGTCCATTACAGTCGAAATTGTCAGCCCGGGACCGTCTCGGGCTAC
>NZ_QSTX01000020.1:0-18043 GCF_003438785.1 Collinsella sp. OM06-18AC | reverse complement strand
GTGGGAGGCCAGGGCGCCGCTGACCGGTGGACGGCACCGAGCCGTCGCAAGACTTGAAGAAGGGGGGAGGCCTCGCGGCCTCCCCCTTCTTTTGCGTTTACGGGGCGTAAATGACTCAATTACACCAGACGATCTTGTTGTTTTCGGTATTGAGCCTTTATTTAAAGAAAATAAATCGTATAACAAGGGCAACTACTATGGCCGCAATGGTCAAAAGCAGAATTGTCAGCTGATGCTGCTTGCGTCGTTTACTTGACGAAACGAAGATTGACTTTCCCTGTTTTGGCGTTTCGAGATAGCGAGCCGAATGCGTCAAGGTTTGCTTGGGTCGAGGCCCTCTTTGTTGATGGACGGCGGATGCTTTCATCGGCTCATCACTAGCTACGCTGTTTTTAGATAATGGTGCGTCTTTCAGATATACAGGGTCTCCCGAGGCGACGCCCATATGTTTGCGCCCCGTTTGTGCTTCTTCGAGCGTTTGATATCGGTTTCTTGTCACATATTTGGGCTCTGGGCCATTGATGGGCTCTTGCGAGATGTGGGGGCGATGGAATCGAATCGGTTGCGGGCTGGATGCTTCGTCCTGCTCCGGCATAAACGTGTTGTCCTGTTTTTGATCGTCCATGATGCCCTTAGCTCGTCATCAATATCGTGTATGCGCCCATTGTAAGCCAGCCGTCTAGTTTTGATGGGATTGCATACATTATTTAAGCCTTCGTTCAAATTCCGTTTATTAGACAAAACCTTAGTCAACCAGACTTAGATATGCTTATATCAATAGACTCAAAAAACTTTATAGTCGATGTATATATAAGAAGCGGCTGGGCATATATAACAGCGTCAAAAGAAGTCCCAGTCACCTAGAAGATGACTCGGCAGTCCTTAAAAGGAGTGGTAAACATGGCAAGCATGGTTCCTTATCGTTCGGTTTTTGGCGTTCGTCCTTCTGCTAGCTCGCTGTTCGATTTGTTTGATGATATGACCGATCTTGCAAACAACTCGATTGCTTCCAAGGCGTTCCCCGTTGATGTCGAGGACAAGGGCGATGGTTATGAGGTCAAGGCCTATCTGACCGGCGTCGCTAAGGATGATATCGACGTTGAGCTTAACGAGGGTCGCCTGTCGATTAGCGTGAACGTTGTGGAGGACGAGGAGAACGAGGGCAAGAACTTCCTGCAGAAGGAGTTTAGCTCGTACAGCGCGACGCGCGGCGTGTATCTGAAGGACGCTTCGAGCGAGGGCCTTTCGGCTAAGTATGCTGACGGCATCCTGACCGTTACGGTTCCCAAGATTGTCGAGAAGAAGAACGTTACGAAGATCTCCATCGACTAACGATGGCTCTGCTTCAATCGAGAGTATGAGTTAAGGGGGGCTGGGAAGTGATTCCCAGCCCCCCTTTGTTGTCTTGAGGGGCTATTGAATGGTTGTCGGTTGATACTGGCTTGCAGGGCGTATCGAGAGCTTCCGCGGCCCTTGAAGACGGGTGGCAGAACTGCCGAGTTCATCATCGAGACTTGCATCAAGCGCGTTGGCATAGCTTTTGACGGTAAGGCTTGGACGATTATTGTCCTGGCTGATATGCATGGCGATGAGCTGTTCGGTGCGATCGGTAACAAGTTCGCGCGCGGCTTCGGCGGCCTGGTTGTTGGAGAGGTGCCCCTTTGTGGACAGGATGCGCTCCTGAAGAAAGCGGGGGTACGCTCCTTCGCGCAACATAGTTACATCGTGGTTACTTTCGAGCGCGAGAACTCGACAGTCTTTGAGGATGCCTATGGCCTTGCTCGATAACTCTCCGGTGTCGGTGGCAAACCCAATGGAATCATCGAGAGCATTAAATCGATAGCCGACAGGATTGATGACATCGTGCGATGTTGAGTAGGTTTGCACGTGGATGCCGGCAATGGGGAGCGTGTCGCCGGGGTCAAATTCCTCTACGGGCAGGTGCGCGAGGTTTTCTTTGCATGAAAGGGTGTCCCTGCTGGCAAAGAGGGGACCATGCCAGTGCTTGCACCATACATCGAGCCCCTTGATATGGTCACCATGCTCATGGGTGATTACAAGAGAGGCGACGTCGTCTGCCGAGAGGCCAAGCTCCGCCATGCGTTTAAGTGTCTCGCGGCGGGACAGGCCGTTGTCGATCATGATGAGCCCCTGAGGCCCCTCGACGAGTGCGCAGTTGCCTTTTGAGCCGCTGCCGAGGATATGAAGGTGCAGGCGAGACATAAGATTCCAAAGGATACAATGAGTGCGGACGAATAGAGGAGGAAGCGAATGCCAACGGTATCTCAGCACTATGGACATCATGCCGCGCCGAGGACGGATAAGAGCGCCCTGGCAACGCGGCGGGCCGCTGCCCCCGTAGTGCTCATGGTATCAGGCGGTGCGGACTCGACGGCGCTGCTCCTTATGGCTTGCACATCAAAGCTGGATATCCAGGACGGGCGCGGCGTCGCTCCCATTGCGCGCGAGCGATTGCACGTGCTGCATGTAAACCATCATCTGCGCGGGGAGGCATCCGATGGCGACGAGGCCTTTGTACGTGACCTGTGCGCGCAATACGGCTTGCCGCTGTGTGTTGAGCATGCCTATTTTGATGACGAATCGGGCAATATCGAGGCTGCGGCTCGCGAGGTGCGCTATGCCGCGGCACGGAGATATGTTCGCGAACTTTGTGCTGAATCGGGCGCACCGCGGACGGCGGCTCGTATCTGTACCGCGCATACTTCGTCGGACCGCGCGGAAACATTTTTGATGAATGCCATTAAAGGGTCGGGTCCCGCGGGTCTATCGAGCATTCCGCGCCGTCGGAACATTGTGGTTCGCCCCTTGCTCGACCTCACGCACGATGAGCTCGTGAGCTATCTGCAGGTGCACGGTCAGCCATGGCGGGAAGATGAAAGCAACGAGGACGTTTCGTACCTGCGCAACTATGTACGCCATCGGGTGATGCCGGTGGTGGCACGGCGCAACGCGAGCGTCTGTAAGACGATTGGCGCCGCTTGCGAAATTCTGGGCGACGAAGACGCCTTTCTTTCCCAGCTTTCGGCACAGGCGTTTCGAAGCTGCCTGCGCAAGGAAGCGGCGGGCGCACTGGTGCTCGATGCGCGCCGTCTTGCCGCCGCTGAGGTTGTGATTGCACGGCGTATCGTGCGGTTGGCGATTAAGCGCATCGATCCCGACGCGCGACCGGAGATGCGGCACGTGGAGCGCGTGCTCGCCTGCGTCGCTGCGGGCTCGGGCTCGGTTACGCTTCCTGCGGGAATTGATGCCCGTGTGGAGTTTGGCATGCTGGCGTTCAAGGCCCCGGCGGCGCGCGAGGGTTTAGTGGCCGATTGGATCTCCGTTCCCGGTTGTCTGCCGCTGGGGGCGGGGCATATGCTGACAGCGGAGCCGATGGCTGTGGAGCCGGGGTGCGATATCGTGCACCGTGCCCGCGAGCTTGCTGCTGCCGGAAAGGTTGCGGCCTTGGTGGATGCGGCGGCCCTGGGGTTTGCCGACCGCGATGGCGAGCGGATGTTAGCCGGCTCGCGCGGGGAGATCCCCACCGAGGCACGATCGGCGCGCCTGTGGGTGGATAGCCCTGTGCCGGGAGACGTGATGTGCCCGTTGGGGATGAACGGCCGAAGCAAGAAAGTGTCAGACCTGTTAAACGAGGCGCGCATTCCTGTTTCAGACCGCTCTGGCGTACCCGTGGTAAGAACGGCTCCGGGAGGTGCCGTAGTATGGGTCGCGGGCGTTCGCGCGGACGAGCGTTTTAAATGCACGGCCGCAACGCGCGTGGCATATCTGCTTCGTGTGGTCGATGCGGAATAGCGCTTCGCGCCAGCTATTCTGTGCGACGTTGACGGTATTCCCGCGCTGATGGCGCACGTGCTGGTAAATATACCCCGTGCGCTGCTAGAATGTGTAGTTCGCGTCCATGCGGCGGTGCGTGGGCGATAAGCACAAGAAAGGGTTGTCATGGCTTCTCAACATCCGGATATCGAGAAGGTTCTGTTTACGCAGGAGGATATCGACGGTATCGTCTCTCGCCTAGGCGAGCAGATTACTCGCGACTACGCGGGTAAGGATCTGGTGCTGATTGCGGTCCTGCGCGGCGCCGTGGTCTTTATGGGCGACCTGATGCGCAAGATCGAGCTGCCGACCAACATCGATTTCATGGCTGTTTCGAGCTATGGCGACGGTGTGAAGTCCTCGGGCATCGTGCGTATCATTAAGGACCTGGATATCGACATCCGCGGTCGCGACGTGCTGATCGTCGAGGACATTCTGGACTCGGGCCTGACGCTCAAGTATCTGATGAAGAACCTCGAGAGCCGCAAGCCCGCCTCGCTGGAGGTTGCCGCCTTCCTGTGGAAGGACGTTGAGGACCGTACCTCGGCCGTCGCGCCCAAGTATGTTGGAACCCATTGCCCCGATGCCTTTGTGGTGGGCTACGGCCTCGACTATGCCGAGCGCTATCGTAACCTTCCGTATCTGGGCATTTTGAAACCGGAGGTTTATTCGTAAGATGCCCGACGACCGTAACGACAACAATTCCCAGACTCCCCGGGACCCAAAGATCCCGGGGATGCCCGGAGGCAAGAAGCCCACGCGTACGGGCTGGCTGTATTTTCTTTTGGCTTGCGCGCTCCTGGGTTACGCCTTCTTTAACATGGGCTCCGGCTTTGCCAACTCCAGCAATACCGTAAAGCTCGCGACGAGTGAGATGGTCAGCGCCATCAAGCAGGATCGCGTCGAAGATCTGACCTATACGGTTCAGGACGGAAGCGTGACGGGTCATTACTGGAAGACGAAAAAGGACAAGGGCGACACGAGCGAGCTCAAGAGCTTTTCCTCGACCTATGTCGGTTCCGATTCGCTTGCCGAGCTCATGGCGGAGCACCCCGATACCAAGTACATCGTCAACACCAATGACCCCGATTTTTGGGGCGACTTGGCGATGAGCGTGCTTCCGACGATCGCCCTGATCGCCATCATGTTCTACTTTATGCGCCAGATGATGGGTGCCAACAACAGGAACATGCAGTTTGGCAAGACCAACGCCAAGACCAACGAGGCAACGCGCCCCAAGGTCAAGTTTGAGGATGTTGCCGGTGTGGACGAGGCAGTCGAGGAGCTCGAGGAGATTCGCGACTTTTTGAGCGATCCGGACCGCTATCGCAAGCTGGGTGCCAAGATTCCGCGCGGCGTGCTGCTGGTTGGCCCTCCGGGTACCGGTAAAACCCTGCTGGCCAAGGCCGTTGCCGGCGAGGCGGGCGTGCCGTTCTTTAGCATCTCGGGTTCCGACTTTGTCGAGATGTTCGTGGGTGTCGGCGCCAGCCGCGTGCGCGACCTTTTTAAGGAGGCCAAGTCTCAGGCTCCGTCAATCATCTTTATCGACGAGATCGATGCCGTGGGACGTCAGCGCGGAGCTGGCTTGGGCGGCGGTCACGACGAGCGCGAGCAGACGCTCAACCAGCTGCTGGTCGAGATGGACGGCTTTGAGGAAAGCGAGTCGGTCATCCTGATCGCCGCGACCAACCGCCCCGATATTCTGGATCCGGCATTGCTGCGTCCCGGCCGTTTTGACCGTCAGGTTACGGTCGACCGTCCGGATGTGAAGGGCCGCGAGCAGATCTTGCGCGTGCATGCCGAGAACAAGCCGATGGACGAGGACGTTAAGTTTGAGAAGCTCGCCCAGATGACCGTTGGCTTTACTGGTGCCGATTTGGCGAACCTGCTCAACGAGTCTGCGTTGCTGGCCGCTCGCCGTCATCGTTCTGTGATCTCGATGGACGAGGTCGAGGAGTCGATGGAGCGCGTGATTGCCGGACCGCAACGCAAGGGTCGCGTGATGACCGAAGCCGAGCGCACCACGATTGCCTACCATGAGAGCGGTCACGCTTTGGTGGGCCACATCCTGGAGCACTCCGATCCGGTTCATAAGATCTCGATCGTCAGCCGCGGTCAGGCCCTGGGCTACACACTGCAGCTTCCGCAGGAGGATCACTTCCTCAAGACCAAGAACGAGATGCTCGACGAGCTCGCCGTGTTCTTGGGCGGTCGCGTTGCCGAGGAGCTCATGTGCGACGACATCACGTCGGGCGCGAGCAACGATCTGGAGCGCGCGACTAAGATGGCGCGCGAGATGGTCACGCGCTTGGGCATGAGCGAGGAGTTGGGCACGCAAGTGTTTGGCGAGGCGCAGCATCAGGTGTTCCTTGGTCGCGATTACGCCGATCACCAGGATTACTCCGAGGAGACGGCGCGTCGCATCGACATCGAGGTCCAGCGCATTATGCGTGAGGCCCATCGTCGTGCGGTCGAGATTTTGGATGCCCGCCGCGATCAACTCGATCTGATGGCCAAGGTGCTGCTTGAGCGCGAGACCGTCGAGGGTGACGCCGTGAACGCCCTGCTCGACAACGAGTGGGACGCTTACCTTGAGCGCGAGGGCGATATCCTGGCGGCCAAGGAGGAGCGCAACGCCAGGGCGGCTGGCATGCCGACCAAGAAGCGCTCGCTTCGCATGAGCGAGGAGGAGTTGGCGGCTGATGCCGCGGCCTTTGCGCAGGCGGCCATGCAGGAGGATGCCGAAGCCGCATCCGATGATGCCGGAGATGGCAATGCTGCCAACGCTGACGGCAACACCGACGCCGACAAATAGTTCTTGTAGCGAAAGCCTCCGCGGGGAAACCTGTGGAGGCTCTTTCTTTTGAGCGATATGTTGATTGGGGACAGACTTAAATGAGCGTTTTCACGCATTTAAGTCTGTCCCCAATCAACATTGTGGCGCTCTAGTTGGCTAAAGCGTACAATAGCGCCTATGCGAAAGGGGAACAGATGATCAACGAAACTATGTATGCTCGCGGTGCGGAAAGCTCCATCATCCGTGAGATCTTTAGCTATGGCCTTGAGCGCAAGGCGCAGATCGGTGCGGAGAACGTATTCGATTTTTCGCTGGGTAACCCGAGCGTTCCGGCACCTGCCGCCGTGGCTGAGTCCATTAAGAAGGCCTTGGAGCTGCCGAGCGACCAGCTGCATGGATACACGCCTGCGCCGGGTCTGCCGCAATGTCGAGCAGCCGTCGCCGACTCGCTCAACCGTCGCTTTGGCACGAGCTATGAGGGCAAGGACGTCTTTATGACGGTGGGTGCCGCGGCTTCGCTCACCTGCACGCTCAATGCCGTTACGAACCCGGGCGATGAGGTTGTTGTTATCGCCCCGTACTTTCCGGAGTATCGCGTGTGGATTGAGAAGGCCGGCTGCACGTGTGTTGAGGCGCTCGCCGATGAAGATACGTTCCAGCTGAGCGTGAGTAACGTGCTCAAGGCGATTACCGATAAGACGGCTGCCGTCATCATCGACTCGCCCAACAATCCGACCGGTGCCGTATATACACGCGACACGCTGACGCGACTGGCCAATGTTCTGCGCGAGGCCAACGCTCAGCGCGATCCCGAGAATCCGATTATGCTCATCTCTGATGAGCCGTATCGCGAGATTGTCTATGGCGCCGAGGTGCCTTGGGTGCCTTCGATCTACGAGCACACCATCGTGTGCTACTCGTATTCCAAGTCGCTTTCGCTACCGGGCGAGCGCGTCGGGTGGATCCTGGTTCCCAATACGAATCCTCAGGCAGCTCGTCTAATGCCCGCCGTTGCCGGTGCCGCCCGTACGCTGGGCTTCGTGTGTGCACCGGCGCTCTTCCAGCGCGTGATCATCGATTGCATCGATGAGCCGAGTGATGTCGAGGCCTATGCTCGCAACCGCACCGCGCTTACCGACGCACTAGCGGAGTACGGCTACACCTATGTTGAGCCGGATGGTGCATTCTACCTGTGGGTGAAGGCACTGGAGCCCGATGCGAATGCGTTCTGTGAGCGCGCGAAGAAGTATGAGCTGCTTGCGGTGCCCTCGGACAGCTTTGGCATGCCTGGTTGGTTCCGCCTGGGCTATTGCGTGAGTTACGAAACGATTATCAATTCGCTACCCGCTTGGAAACAGTTGGCGGACGAGTATCGTTAAAAGTAAAGCGCTCTGCTTACAATGTTTTACGTGAAACGGGGTTTGGTGTTAAGCCAGACCCCGTTGTCTATGCCGTTGTGTGATTGGGATGAAGCAGTTTTACGACTGCCGAAAGCTATGCGTACAATGAATATACGCGACGGCCATGCTGGACAAGGAGACCTGATGCCCTACCTGCTTTCCTGTGATATCCATACTCATACGATGTTCTCCGCGCATGCGTACTCAACCATTGAGGAGAACATCTATTGGGCGGCGGAGCGTGGCCTTCAGGTGCTCGGTTCCGCCGATCATTTAAGCTCGATGGTTACGCCTTGCCCCAATGACCTGCGCAGTTTCCAGTTCTTTATTAACCAGGATATCTGGCCGCGCATTTGGAGCGGCGTGCTGGTGCTCCGCGGCGCCGAGGCCGATATCGTTTCGCTGGACGGAAGCTTGTTTGGCGAGGACATTCCCGTTTCGCTCAATATCGCCGGCGATTCGTATAGTCGTGAGCATTCGCTGTTCGATTTGGTGACGCGTAATTTGGATTATTTGGTGGCAAGCGTGCATAACCCGCAGTTTGCCGAAGGCGCGACGCTCGCCGAGACGACCGAGATGTACATCAATGCCCTGGAGCACCCCAAGGTGTTCATGCTTGGGCATGCGGGTCGTTCGGGCGTGCCGTTCGATATCGATGAGGTGCTGTTGGCGGCCAAGGCCAAGCACAAGATCATCGAGATCAACAACCATAGTCTTGAACACGGTGTCGACACTGAGCATTGGGCCGTATGCCGCAAGATCGCCGAGCGCTGCGCCGAGCTGGGCGTGGGTATTGGCGTGTCGACCGATGCCCACATTGGCATGGCCATTGGCAAGCTCGATCACGCGCGCAAGATGCTCGACGAGATTCACTTCCCGCTGGATTTGATCGTGACGCGCGACCGCGAGACGCTGCTGCGCGAGATGGCGGCAGCCGGCGTGTGTGACCTGCGCAAGGGGATGTAGCGGAGTTCATAAACCAAGCGAAGGGGGCGGTCCAGACGGGCCGCCCCCTTTCTTGTCTCGAAAATCTACCGGGGTGGATTAGCGGCGCTCGAGGACCGCTACGGTTTCGGTGTGGTCGGTATGGGGGAACATGTCGACAGGCGTGATCTTGAGCAGGCGATAGCCTCCGTCGAGGAGCTGGTGCAGGTCGCGCTCTTGGGTCACAGGGTTGCAGCTGATATAGGTGATGCGGCGCGGCTTGAGTGCGCAGGCGGCTTCGAGGAACTCGGGGGTGGAGCCGGCGCGCGGCGGGTCGATGGAAAGGACATCGATCCGCTCGTTGTTGTCGGCGGCGTCCAGGATGTAATCGGTGGCGTCGTCGGCCATAAACCAAGCGCTGCGGGTGAGGCCGTTGAGCTCGGCATTGCGACGTGCGTCGGCAATGCCCGCCGGGTTGCGCTCCACGCCGAGCAGCATAATGCCGATGCCCTTGTCCTGGGCATCCTTCGCGGCGCACAGGCCGATGGTTCCGCTGCCGCAGTAAGCGTCCATAAGAATGTCACCCTGCTGCAGGTCCATGCCGTCAATGGCAAGTCGATAGAGCAGCTCGGTTTGCTGCGGATTGGTCTGATAGAACGCGGTGGGGGAGATATCGAACTCGCAGCCGAGCAGCTGGTCGCGCATGCATTCGGCGCCATAGACGATACGAGTCTCCTCACCCAAGATGGCATTGCCGGGGCGACCGTTGATGTTCTGAGCGACGGTGACGATATGCGGATCGAGTGCGGCGACAGCCTCAAAGAACTCCTGCGCATGCGGCAGGTCGCGCTGAGCGGTCACGAGGGTGACCATAATCTGGTCGGTGCGCCAGCCGCAGCGAACGACGGCATAGCGAAGCAGTCCCAGATGCTTGTCTTCGTTAAAGGCGGGAATATGCAGACGTTCGGCCTCGCGAGCGATGCCGTTGAGAATCTGACGAGCGCCCGGCGCCTCAACGGGGCATTTGGGAACGGCGACGATTTTGTGCGTCCCACGTTCAAAAAAGCCGCAGCGGACAGCGCCCTCTTTGCCGGGAGCAAACGGAGTGGCAGCCTTATGACGAAAACCACGCGGCGCAGGATATTTACCCGGGTCTCCCAGGGTGACTCCCATACCGCGAATGGGGTCGACGCTAATGCCCTCGCGCTCGCAGAGCTCAGCAAACAGCTCCTCCATAGCAGCCTGCTTGGCCGCCAACTGCTTCTTATAAGGACGATTGAGTGCCGTACACCCACCACAAGCTTTCATGATCGAACAGGGAGACTTGGGATCCACGGCCTTACGCGCAGGCTGAGCCGAATCCTTGCGCGAGCCTTTGGAGCGAACGTGAGGCGCCTTATCCCCGCCCTGACGAGAGCCAGAACGCTTGGTCTTAACCTTGCCCTTCGCATCCTGAGACGACTTGGATTTCTTAGAAGATTTTTTCTCTTCCGACCCCTCAGCCGCCTCGATCAAAGCACGACGAGCCTTACGCTCCGCACGAGATTCTGCCATGAATTAACTCCACTATTAAAGAAAAAGAAAAGTCCGAAGCAATTGTACCGTGCCAAGCTAGTGGACGATATGCAAGCGGCCATTTCATGTCAGCGATAAGTCCAACGACGTTTGCCCGGCGCGGGCGGGGAGCGGCGCGGAATTAAGTTTCCTGCTCTACAGTCCTGCGCAAGACGGAAAGCACATTTAGTGCTTTCCTTTGCGTGCGGAACTCGCGATAAACTTAATTCCGCGCCGCTCCCCGCCCGCGCCGGGCAAGCCCTCCCTTGTACTCCATTTCACTAAAGTGTATGATTCTGAACGTTACATGACTCACTTTACCTAACTAAAGTGCTATCGAGGGGGAATACCATGAATACCGATATGTCTCGTCGTCAGTTTGTTGGTCTAGCCGGCTCGCTCGCCACGGTGCTTGGCCTTGGTCTTGTCGGCTGCGGCGGTGGTGCTGGCAAGGGCTCCGCTGCTGGTTCTGCCGCGGCCAAGGATGTGAAGGGCGCCGCGGAGTCCAAGAAGCTCGTGGTGGGCTTTGACAAGTCCTACCCTCCGTACGGCTTTGTGGGCGATGACGGCGAGTACACGGGCTTTGACCTTGACCTTGCCAAGGCCGTTGCCGATAAGCAGGGCTGGGATGTCGATTACGAGGCCATCGATTGGGATGCCAAGGACACGCTGCTCAACTCCGGCGCCATCAACTGCATCTGGAACGGCTTTACCATGGAGGGCCGCGAGGACGACTACACGTTCTCCGAGCCGTATATGCTCAACGAGCAGGTGTTGGTGGTCAAGAAGGACGCGGGTATCAAGAGCTGGGACGATCTTGCCGGCAAGACCGTGATTACCCAGACTGATTCCGCTGCGCAGGATGTGCTCGAGGGCGACCAGAAGGATCTGGCCGCGACGTTTGCCACGCTCGATACCATCGGTGAGTACAACACGGCGTTTATGCAGCTCGAGAGTGGTGCGGTCGATGCCGTTGCCTGTGACCTCTCGATCGCTCAGTATCAGCTGGCCGCCAAGCCCGATGCCTATACGCAGCTCGACAAGCCGCTGTCCAGCGAGCACTACGCCGTCGGCTTTAAGAAGGGCGACACCAAGTCGGCCGATGCTGTAACCGAGTCACTCAAGGCGCTCTACGAGGACGGCACGGTCAAGGACCTCTGCGATAAATACGCAGATTACGGTCTTTCCTTCGACAACTGGGTGCTCAAATAGCGGCTTTCCCAGGCACCCGATTTTGCCGTTCAAACCGTCGCTTGCGTACATTTAGTACGCGGCGCTCCTCTTTCACGGCAAACTCGGGCACCTGGAAAACCCGCTTTAGCATTGGGTTCGCTGTTCCGTTACTGTGAAAGAGAGCTTGGGTTGTCTATTCAGGTCATGATGCAGATGCTTGGCCAGGGATTCTTGGTCAGCTTGCAGCTGTTTGTGCTGACGCTGTTGGGGTCGATTCCGCTGGGAATTCCCGTGGCGTTTATGCGCATGAGCAAAATTGCGCCGCTTCGCTGGATCGCGCGCATCTATATTTCGGTCATGCGCGGCACGCCGCTTATGCTGCAGATGTTTGCGATCTACTTTGCCCCGTACTACGTGTTTGGCATCTCGCTCACGCCCGATTCCAAATGGACGGCGTGCGTCGTGGCATTCATCATCAACTACGCCGGCTACTTTGCCGAGATCTATCGCTCGGGCCTGCAGTCGATTCCGCGCGGTCAATATGAGGCCGCCGAGGTGCTGGGCTACTCGCGTCTGCAGACGTTTCTGTATATCGTGATGCCGCAGGTCGCCAAGCGTATTCTGCCGGCGATGGGCAACGAGATCATCACACTGGTCAAGGACACGTCGCTGGCGTTTGCCATTGGCGTGGGTGAGATGTTCTCGACCGCCAAGGCGCTGGTCGCCTCGCAGGTGAGCATGGTGCCGTTTGCGATTGCGGCGTTGATCTACTGGGTCTTTAACTTTGTGGTCGAGATGCTGCTGGGCGCTGCCGAAAAGAAGCTGGACTATTATCATGACTAGATCGTTCCGCCGTTCTAGCGAACGGCGGACTGCTCGACGCTGCGCGCGTGCCTGACGGCCAATCTGCTCCTCAAACCGTCGCTTGCGTACAGAAGTACGCGGCGCTCCTCTTTCGAAGCACATTGTCTCGTCAGCCACACGCTCGCTGACTTCTCAAACACATGGAGGTTCCCGTGTTCGGAACGGTAATGATGATAACGAACGCGCGTAAGGCGTTTGGCGGCAATGAGGTGCTCAAGGATATCTCACTCGAAGTCAAGCGCGGTGAGGTCGTGGCGATTATCGGGCCTTCGGGTGGCGGTAAGTCCACGCTGCTGCGCTGCGCTACGCTGCTCGAGACACTCGACGGTGGCTCGCTTTCGTTTGGCGACCTTGCGGTTGCGACGGATGTGGGATCGGGCGCGGTCTATGCGAAGGGAGATGTTCCCAAGCAGGCGCGCTCGCGATTCGGCCTGGTGTTCCAAAATTACAACCTGTTCCCGCACTATACCGTGATGAAAAACATCATCGACGCGCCGATCCGCGTGCTTAAGCGCCCGCGCGAGCAGGCGGAAGCTCGTGCGTATGAATTGATTGCTCAGATGGGGCTTATGGGCAACGAGAATAAGGTTCCGTGTGAGCTTTCGGGCGGTCAGCAGCAGCGCGTGAGTATTGCCCGCGCCCTAGCGCTCGACCCGGAGATCCTGTTCTTTGACGAGCCGACCTCGGCGCTCGATCCCGAGCTGACGGCCGAGGTGCTGCGTGTCATTAAGGACCTCGCTGCGCAGAACATGACGATGGTGATCGTGACCCACGCAATGCAGTTTGCGCGCGATGTTGCCGACCGCGTGGTCTTTATGGATGGCGGTCGTATTGTCGAGGAGGGTCCTGCCGAGCAGGTCATCGACCATCCGCGCGAGCGGCGCACGCGTGAGTTCTTGAGCCGTATCGAGGGATAGGCTCAGGTATTTACTCAACTATTAATTGAGGCGAAGCCGCCACAGGTCTTACGGTCTGTGGCGGCTTTTTGTTTACATCGACGGGGTTCAATAATTGCCTCACAAGCTCGTCTCTTCCTCTCGCCGCCTGTATTCATACGTGTGCCGAAAGGTATGCATGGACAGCCGCCCGTGAGGGTAGGGTGGTGGCATAGGACATTTGGAGGGTGAGTCGGCTCGGCTGCCGACCATGCTGCTCCCGGGACGGCACCGACCGCGAACTCTCCCCGTTGGCGTCGCGCATTGCGCGCGGCCCTGCAAGGAGGTCATCATGGGTGCTCCCAAGACCGGTAACGTAAGGAACGTGGTGCTCGTAGGCCAAGGCGGGGTGGGCAAGACTTCACTCGCCGAGGCCATGCTCCACCTTTCCGGCAAGACCGCCCGCCTGGGCGGCCACGACGGCACCAAGCCCACGCTCGACTATGACCCCGAAGAGGTCAAGCGTGCATTTTCCATCTCGACGACCATCGCGCCGATCGACTGGAAGGGCGCGCGCATCAATGTGCTCGATGCCCCGTGCTACCCCGATTTTATCGGCGACGCCTTTGCCGCGATGAGCGTCTGCGAGACGGCTCTGTTTGTGGTCGACGCCGAGGCCGGCCCGCAGCCTACGACGGTTAAGCTCTGGTATGCCGCCGAGGACCTACGCCTGGCACGCGCGGTGTTCGTAAACCGCCTGTCGCGCTCCGAGGCCAGCTTTGCGACCACGATGGACCTGCTGCAGGAGCGCTTTGGCACGCGCCTAGGCGCCGTGACCCTTCCCTGGGGCGAGGGCGAGGACTTTGACGGCATCATCGACCTGGTGCGCATGAAGGCGCGCCACTGCAACGGCGCCGAGGCCGTTGAGTCGGAGATTCCCGAGGAGTATCGTGCCCAGGCCGAGGAGGCCCATGACCATCTGTGCGAGCTGGTGGCCGAGGCTGACGACGAGCTGATGATGAAATACCTGGAAGGCGAGGAGACGCTGACGCAGGAGGAGCTTGAAGGCCTGCTGTCTAAGGCGATCGCCGAGCGCATCTTTGTGCCGGTCTTTGCGGGCGATTGCATTAAGGAGCAGGGCGTCAACTCGCTGATGGACGACATCGCCACGTACTTCCCGGCGCCGACCGACTACGGCGAGATGCCGCTCATCGACGGTGATTCGCTTAAGATTTCGAGTGACGATGACCGTCCGGTGGCGTTTGTGTTTAAGACGCTGGCCGATCCGCAGCAGGGCCGCATCAGCTTTATCAAGGTGCTGACGGGCACGCTTGAGCCGGGTCTTGAGTTGGTCAACGCGCGTACCCGCAAGAGCGATCGTTTGGCTCACTTGTATGTGATGTGCGGCCGCGATATGACCGAGGTTGGCCATGCCTATGCCGGCGACATCATCGTGGCGCCCAAGCTGGCTGCCGAGACGGGCGATACGCTCTCGATTACCGGCAAGGTCGAGGCTGCGGCGTTTAAGTTCCCCAACTCGCAGTACCGCATCGCCATCGAAGCCGAGAACCGCGGCGACGAAGAGAAGCTCTACACGTTTATCGAGAAGGCCTGCAAGGCAGACCCGACCATGAGCATCGACCGCGACGAGGAGACCGGCCAGACCATCATCTCGGCAGTGGGCGAGGCGCAGGTTTCGGTGCTGCTCAATCGTCTGGAGGACCGCACCAAGGTTGCTGCCAAGAGCGTGCCGATCCGCATTCCGTATCGCGAGACCATCCGCCGCACGGCGAGCGCCCAGGGCCGCCACAAGAAGCAGACCGGTGGTGCCGGTCAGTACGGCAACTGCTGGCTGCGCGTGGAGCCGCTTATTGGGCCCGACGGCACGAGCGACGGCTATGAGTTCGTGGACGAGGTCGTGGGCGGCCGCATCCCGCGCTCGCTGATTCCCGCCGTGGACAAGGGCGTCCAGGAGACCATGAAGGACGGTATTATTGCCGGCTACCCGCTCACGGGCATTCGCGTCGCGGTGTACGACGGTTCGTATCACAGCGTCGACTCCAACGAGATGGCGTTCCGCGCGGCGGCACGCATCGGCCTGCGCAAGGCATGCGCCGATGCCGACCCGGTGGTGCTGGAGCCCATCGAGGAAATCACGGTGACGATCCCCGAGAGCTACGCCGGCGCCGTGATGGGCGACATCTCGGCCTCGCGCGGTCGCGTGACGGGCATGGAGACCGATGAGCGCGGTGACACCGTGGTCATCGCTCAAGCCCCGCTGGCCGAGCTGACGGATTACTCGACGCGCCTGCGCTCTATCACGCGCGGCACGGGTGACTTTACCATGAAGCCCGCTGGCTATGAGCAGGTTCCCTATGACGTTCAGGCCAAGCTGGTCGAGCGCTATGAGGAGGGCCGCGCCAAGTAGCGCGTGGCGTTGCCTGCAACATGCATGCCGGTGCAAGGGCCGCTCTGGGCAATCCAGGGCGGCCCTTTTTGATCCCTGGGGGACGGAGGAAAACGGATCATTTTAGGTTTTGGGGCAGCTTGGTCGGCCCTAGTCCCCCGAGGCCTGATTGCGGCCGGTGGCGTAGTCGATCTGCACGTGCGGCTGCAGATTGTAGCAATATACGTGGAAGCAGAGGGTCTTGCCGTGGTCCTCGACCGATTGCGCCTCAAGGCGCACGCCGCGGCAGACGAGCTCCTCTTCGTTGTACATGGGCGTGACGCGGTAGAGCACATGGTTGCCTGTGTCGTGGATATAGTCGAGGATCTGCTCTTCAAACGGCAGCATGCCCGTTTCGTTGAGATAGCGCGTGCCGGTGAGGAGATTCTTGCGATTAGCGTTTTCGCCGCAGAGCGACCAGGCGATGAGGTGGCAACGGTTGTAGAGGCTTTGACCCGGAATAAAGTCGTAGCGCTGCTGGTGCCACCCGGCGGGATGGATACGCGAGATATCGCCGCGCTTGCCCTGACCGAGCGATTCGGGACCCACGCAGGCGAGTGCCTTGCGGGTGCGGCCCAGGCTATCGAGCTTGGAGAACTTCTTAAAGCAGCCCTCTTCGGTAGCTCGCTCGTATTCGTCGAGCGTGAATGATGGCGTGCCGAGCGGGTGCGTGCTGTCGGTGCGAAGGGCAACGTAGGGGTTGCCGGCGTAGTCGGGAATGCTGCTGAGATATACGCCGCGGGCGCGGTCGAGATCGGGGTTTTCGACCTCGTCGATGGGGGTGACGTTTGAAGAGGCATCGTCAGCGGTGTCGGTCGTGGCGGATTCAGAGCCATCGCCGGAGTCCTGATCATCTTCGGAGTCCGTGGAGCTCGCTGTTCCCGATTCGAGCCGGGCTACCAAGTCCGCTTCGTCGTCGGTGCGGTTGGGGCTCTCGCTTTGCTTCTCGGCCAGAGCAGCCGCCTGCTCATCGCTTTGCGGCGAGAGCAGCTTGGGCGCTCCGTCGAGCGACCCTGTGAACAGCGCAAACCCCAGCACCACGGCGGTGCCGATGGAAAGTACTTGCTTGTAGGCGGACTTGCGCGACATTGAGGCTCCTGGATGGACGGTTGGGAATCTACTAGTCTAGCAGGAGACGCCGCAGACCGTTTTCCCAGATAAAACCTGCCAAAATAAACCCGTCCTCTTTTGGCGGGTTGGCGGGGTAATGCCCGCCGCAACTTATGGCACGGTTGGGATGTGTACGCTTTAAAGAGCGGAGCCCATGGTTAGAGAGATGCGCTCGTCTCTCTAAAGAGAATGTCGGTTAGAGAGATGGCCTTAGGTAATCTAGCAGTGAATTCGATACATCTCTCTAAATTTCTCTCTAAACAAGGCGCTTATCTCTCTAAAGTTAGAGAGATAAGCGCCTTGTTTAGAGAGACGGAATGCCAGTTTTCGTCCGTCCGTTACCATCTGCCAAAAATGGCGGATAAAGGACTCATTGAAGTAATGGGTTCATCGACGAGCCGCAACCGCCGCTATCGGAAGAGGTAGATGTGGCTGAGTCGCCTCTCTAGTGTCTCTCAAAGATAGATGGATGCTAGAGAGACGGTTGCCCCGCGATATTTCCCCAGATAAAACGGGACTGCGGACGATTTCTTGGACCGCTACGCGGCCCTTCCCAGCGCGGCGCGGAACTCGGCCGGCGTGCGGCCGCCGAGCGCATCGCTGCGCCTCTCCGTATTGTAGCGGCCGATCCAGGCCCCGAGCTCCTCGATGAAGCGGGCGGGGGCCCAGCCCGACCAGTCCCTGCCGTGCCAGAACTCCCTCTTGAGCAGGCCGAAGAAGCCCTCCATCGCGGCGTTGTCCGGGCTGCAGCCCTTGGCGGACATGCTCCTGGTGAGGCCGTTGTCCTCGCAGATCGAGATCCAGCCGGGCCAGCGGTAGTGGCCGCCGCGGTCGGAGTGGATGACGGGGCGCTCGCCGGGCGCCAGCCGGGCGCAGGCGTCCTCGAGCGTCGAGTTGGCGAGCGCGGCGTCCGGTCTCTCGCCGGCCCTCCACGCCACGACCGAGGAGTCGAAGCAGTCCCTGATGGCCGACAGGTAGACCTTCCTGCCGGAGGGCAGCCTGAACTCGGTGATGTCGGTTGTTAGCGTCAATATATTTTTCACCATTTTCACCAACGTATTTTCGC